>CAZTZL010000042.1:0-25036 GCA_964617625.1 uncultured bacterium | reverse complement strand
GTGCCGAAACGTGTGAGAAGAACGGCGCCGAAGCCGGGGATCCAGGCAAGAAGGAAGATCAAAATAGTGACGATCAGTAAAATCGAGGAAAGCGTCGGGTCGATGGATTCCAATACTTTCCTGAGAAAAGGAATCAATCCAAGAACGAGCATGCCGATCACAAGCTGCAGGAAAGAAGATGTTATTTTTAATCCCAGGTAATCCTGAATGAACCGGCCCAGGAAAAGAGAGAATCCTGCTCCGCCCAAAAGAAAACTCACCGCCACAGTCAATGGAAGTATCAGAACCGCAATCGGGATGCCCAGGATCGTAATTAAAAGAATAACAAAAACAACCGGTAAAAGAATCAGTCCAATCATCCCGACGATTAAACTTTTTGCGTATTCGGCTGAAATCCGGTCCCGGATGACTTGCACCGGTTTTGGAAAGGCAAGATAGATCAGCAATAAAAATGTGAATAAAAGAATAAAGCGGAGAAAACGAAACACAGTAAAAACAGGAGAAAAGATGTGGGCATTGATGTTTTTATTCCAGTTTTTCCCAAGCTGGAGTACAGTCGTCTGGCCCTTAATCTGGGCTCCGTCTTCAATCTGTGTGTCTCCCCAGATACAAACAACGTCATTTTCTACAACGCTTGTGGCGGTTAATTCTGCGTCTCCGAATATAACGACAACACCGCCTTTCACTTCCCCCATGATTTTGGCGCTGCCAAAAATCACGACCACATCCCCGTTCACCTGTTCGTTTGCATTGACGAGCACGTCCCCGCCGAATTTGACGATGTCTTCCCTTTCCTTCTTTTTCGGGGAAGTGCTGAATTTGTCCCAGTCTTTTTTGTCTGTGTCAATATCGATGCGGATGGCTTTGTCGGATATTTCGATGTCGTGGGGAATGGGCCAATTCTGTATCAGTGTATCCAGAGCTCCCATATCAATCTTGAATCGAAACAGCGATTCTTTTAAGTCATCCAGTTTTTTCTCCTTCATCGCTTCTTTCTTCGCAATTAACGAATCCTTCATGTGTTTGAAATAATAATGATACGGCTGCTTTAACGAATCAGCCGGCTGGCCGAAACCTTCAATGCTTCCGATGGATAAGAAAATGATTCCTGCGATGAAAGATTTCATGGGTCTATATTTCCCGCAATTTTTTCTTGAGCAGTTCCCTGGCCCGGAAAATTCTGGCTTTTACTGTGCCGATAGGAATGTGCATGATTTCACTGATTTCTTCGTAAGATTTCTCTTCCTGATGCCTCAGCAATATCACTTTCTTGTATTTTGGAGACAGCGTATCGATTGTATCCTGAATAAATTTCTGTTTCTCCATGAAGAGATACTGCTTTTCCGGGCTGTAGCTCTCGTCCCGGATTTCGTGATGCACTTCTCCTTCTCTCAATTGAATAGGTTTGTCCAGAGGAAGCGTCTTCAGCTTTTTCTTCCGGATGGAATCGATGCAGTTGTTGAAAGCGATTTTATACAACCATGTGGAAAAGGCATATTGATTGTTATAACTTTCAAGTGCATTAAACGCTTTGATGAAAGTTTCCTGAACCAGGTCATTGGTTTCTTCGCGATTTTTAACCATCTGATAAATCATATTAAAAATACCATTCTGATGGCGTTTTAATAAAGCCTCGTAAGCGGACTGTTCTCCAGAAAGCGCTTTCTGAATCAGTTCCTGTGTATTGTCCTTCAGAATCCTGCTCCTTTTACTACGTAAAATAAATTAAAAAGATTCTTCTGAAAGTAAGGGAAAAAAAAATTGGAATCAAGCAGAAATTGCTTGCTTATCGTCGAATAATTTATATAATACATTGAAATGATAGTCGGAATCGGAATTGATCTGGTTAATAAAGAGCGGATGGAAAGAGTAATCCACCGCTGGGGGGACCGTTTTCTCAAACGTATTTTAACGCCTCACGAATTCCGGCTCTGTGAAGAGAAGCCGGATTTTATAGGTTCGGTGGCTGCGCGGTTTGCGGCAAAGGAAGCGGCGTTTAAAGCAGTCGGATCGGGATGGACCGGTTATGTGGGATGGCAGGATATTGAAGTGCAATCCGAACCCAGCGGGAAACCGGTGCTCTCTCTTTATAACCATGCAAAGAGTCTGCTTCAAGGATGCAGACTGCACCTGACGCTTTCCCACAGCGAAAGAGAATCCGTGGCTTTCGTGGTCATAGAAAAAATAGAATCATGAGGAGTGGATATGCAGAGGCTGGTCACTTCGGATGAAATGCGAGAAATGGACAAACGTACCATCGAGGAAATCCGCATTCCCGGTTTGATTCTGATGGAGAATGCGGGGATCGGTGTTGTCCGATGCGTTGAAAAAATATTAAGCCCTCCGGACGGTAAACATGTAATGATTTTCTGCGGGAAAGGCAACAACGGAGGAGACGGCATGGTCGTCGCAAGGCATCTCCATAACAAAGGAATGAATGCTGAAGTGATTCTGATCGGTGAAAAAGAGAAGATTAAAGGAGATGCACTGGTCAATTTTCATATTCTTCAGAATATGGGTGTCCCGATTGTTGAAATCAAAACTCGCAGAGTACTGGAAAAATTCAAACAGGTTGATCTAATTGTCGACGGGCTGCTGGGGACAGGGATTTCGGGCGAGGTGACCGGTTTGATGGCCGATGTAATCCGGTGGATCAACGGGACAGGTGTCCCGGTTGTTTCAATCGATTTGCCTTCGGGATTGGGCAGCGACGACGGAGAATTTCAGGGAGTGTGCGTGCGAGCCGATCATACTATGACAATGGCGAAACTCAAGAGAGGGCTGGTTCTGTACCCGGGACGGGAAATAGCCGGTTGCGTCTCAGTCGTGGATATCGGGATTCCCGAAATCGTATCAAAATCCGTCGGCGTGCAAACATTTTTGGTAGAAGAAAAGGATGTGAGAAATCAGCTTCCTGTCCGTCCCCCCAACGGTCACAAGGGAACTTTCGGAAAGATTGTGGTTCTTGCCGGATCTACTGGGCTGACAGGTGCGGCGACGCTCTGTTCCAAAGCTTCTCTTCTGGCCGGTGGCGGGATGACGATTCTCGGGATTCCGGAAGGGATCAATCCGATCCTTGAAGAAAAACTCACTGAGGTGATGACCCGGCCGCTGCCCCAGACACCGGAAGGGACACTTTCCCTGAAAGCTGAAAAAGCCGTGTATCAGCTCCTGCCCTGGGCGGATGCACTAGCCATCGGACCGGGATTGTCCACGGAACATGAAACGAAGGAACTGATCCGAAAGATATTGGGAAAAATAAGAATCCCTCATGTCATCGATGCGGATGGTTTGAATGCTTTTGCAGGCGAAGCGTATCTTCTGGAAAAACCGAAAGGGAAACGGATTTTGACTCCCCATTACGGCGAACTGGCCCGTTTGAATTCCCGTCCGATCGATGAGATCGTGAAAAATCCCATCGAGACCGCCAGAGAGAGCGCCAGGCGTTTCGGAAGCGTTCTCGTCCTGAAGGGTGCGCCTACGGTTGTGGCCGATCCTCAGGGAAATGTCTATGTCAATTCTACAGGGAATTCGGGAATGGCTACAGCAGGCTCCGGCGATGTCCTGACTGGCATGATTACCGGTTTCCTGGCGCAGGGATGCCTTCCCATTCATGCGGCTGTTATCGGTGTCTATCTCCACGGGCTGGCGGGAGATATTGCCGGAGAGCGTTTTGGCCGGCGTTCGCTCGTGGCCGGAGATTTGCTGATTACACTGGGGCAGGCAATCCGCCAGGTCGAGGAATGCAAATGAGCCGAACGTTAAAAATACACGGCCCGACACTTTTTTTTGCCGTCCTCATTTTTATTCTTTCATCCATTCCCAATCTCCGACCGCCCGATTTTATCATATCAATCAAAGATGTGTGGGCCCATTTTGCGGAGTATTTGATTTTCGCCTATTTTCTTCAGAGATCTTGCTGTGATCTATACGGCAGCCGGTTTGATGTCATCGTCCTTGGAATGATAATCGGCATTCTCTATGGTGCATCGGATGAATTCCATCAGATTTTTGTCAGGAACAGGGTCGCCGCTTTGCCGGATTTTTTTGCTGATTCACTCGGAATTCTGTTTGGTACCGTGGTATTTGTATTAAAAAAAAACAAGAACAAATTTTTTTAACACGCATTTTTTTATTGACTTTTAGAAAGAAAATCTTAATTTTTAATCGAATTGTAACATATACAAATTAAAATAGTTTTTTAAGGAGGTGAATTTTCATGGCTGAAACAGGATATTGTGTAAAATGTCGCAAAAAGACGGAAATGGCAAATGCTCAGAAAGTCACAATGAAGAACGGAAGACCCGCTTTAAAAGGGAAGTGTTCTGCATGTGGTACGGGAATGTATAAGATATTGTCGCAGAAGTAATGATTTTAATTGGTAATCAGTAAAGGAGGTATGTGAATGGTAACGATGCGATTTGACTGGCGAGATATCTTCAGATCTGCACGGTTGGCTTTCAGCTTCCAGCGGTTATGGATTCAATTCGTCGGGATGTTGCTCGGATATCTGATTTACGCCGTTTTAACTTATCTCAGCTTAATTCTGGCCGGTAACAATTTCAGTGTTTTCTGGGCACGATATGGCCTTATGCCGTGTGCCGCGGGAACACCGCTTCCGTGGTATTCCTGGATTGTTTATATCGCAGGGATCGTTGTTCTAGTGTATGCCTGGATGGTTACGGCACTGGCTGTTGCCCGGGCGGCGTATATGAATCTGAAAGGAAATACTTTTTATACCTGGAAGGAAGCGTTCAATTTTGCCCTGAAACGAAAAGGCGGTTCTGTCATATCTACTCCTGTCGCTATTGCTTGTATCATCTTTTTTACGGGGTTGGGGGGAGTAGTCATTGGTCTTTTGGGCCGTATTCCTTATGTAGGGGAAGTGGGCATTTCTTTGTTTGCCATCATCTGGTTCATGGCTTCGCTCTTTCTTGTTTTTGTCATACTCGCATTGGCCGTTTCATTTCTTCTTACCCCTGCGATTTTAGCGACAACCGATGACGATGCCTTTGAAGGGATTTTCCAAAGTTTTTCCGTGATGTATACGCAACCGTGGCGGCTTGTATTTTACGAGATACTTCTGGCCATTGTCTCGATTCTGGGGTTGGGAATTTTTGCAATTTTTGCGAAAAAAGCCTGGGCTCTAATGACCACTCTTTTCCTTTGGGGAATGGGAGACAAGTATGCCGATCTTTCCTATGCTGCCTCCTATCTGCTTCAAAGCTGGATCAACCCTCTGTGGATGTGGGTCAAAGATATCATCGGAGTCGGCTATTCATCCTGTACATCTTTTTTCTTTTTTAGCCAGGATTTTATCGATTACGGGCTCTCTCCGGTGACGGCGGTTTCTGCGTGGATTTTTGCTATCTTCCTGTTATTTATCGGAGGTTTCATCATCTCTTATCCTTTGGCGATTTTTAATGTGGGACAGAGCATCATTTTTATGATTCTCAAAAAAGTCAAAGATGATGAGAATCTTCTCGAAAGAAAAGATCGAGAGGAGGAGATCGAGGAAGAAGAGAAACAAGAAGAGGTCCCGGAACCCGAACCGGCAAAAAAGAAACCGAGACAAACAGCAAAAAAAGCAGTCTCGACCAGGAAAAAGAAAGAGAAAAAATAATCTTTTTCTAAGAAAGATTTTAAAGCGCCGGGTGTTTTGAATTATCCGGCGCTTTTTTTATAAATAGGTTGGATAGGCATTTCCTGTTATATAACCAAAAATGCTAAATGTCAAAATCGAAATGTCAAATCAATGCCAAATTACAAAATCAAAATAAATATTTTTAAAATTTGGCATTCGTGCTTTCTGCCCTCCTACAGGCAGGTATTGGGATTTTGGATTTTGACATTTGGAATTTCAAAAAATATTGTTCAAGCTAAATTTCTACAAAAGTTTGTTTATTCAATAAGAATTGTATGCAAAATCCAAATATGAATTTTCCAGGATCGTTCCTCCGTAAGATGAAAAATGTATTGCGTCAATGGCTGTTGTTTGCTAAATTTATCTATATTGGAAAATATAGAGAATGATTTGAAATCGATGCAATCTTATATCCATAGATCTTCTTTAAAAACATTATTTAGCTTAATGGATGTGAAAATAATTTTAAAAATGGTTGCTGTCCTGATCCTTTTATTCACGGGATGCGGGAATCCGTTTTCGATTCGGAATGCAGAACCGCCTGCGAATCCCAGTTCTAACTGGACACCTCCCCACAGTGCAGATGATGTATTGGTTAATTTAATCGGTGCCATTAAAGAGCGAAATATAGAGAACTATATGCGATGTTTGATTGATTCATCCAACAGCAGCGCTGTTTTCCGATTTGATCCCGATCCGATTTTAGCTGTTCAATACGCTTCTGTTTTTGCCGATTGGAACGATCAGAAAGAAAAAGCAATTATGAACCTGGCGTTTTCCAAGGTTCCTCAGGATTCATTGAGTACGCTGGTGTTCACGGAGGACATAGAAGAAATCAATGCACCTGACAGCGTGGTGTTTATAAAAAAATATCGTCTCGAACTTCATCATACAGATGCCTCACTGCCGACAGAGTATGAAGGACAGGTTGAGTTTTGGTTGAGTGAAGATCGGCAGGGCTGGTGGGCAATTTACCGATGGATCGATAACAGTATTCCCGGGTACCGTCCCTGGAGTTTTCTCAAAGCGATTTTAAGCGGATAATATTAATTGAAAAAAATGAATTTTAAAAATAAAATCGTCCGTATATTGAACAACAGCTGGACACCTGTCGCTATGGGGCTCTTTATCATTCTGATTGTTCTCGGGATTCGCGTTTTCCGGGTGGAGATAAAACGTACGGAGACGGGCAGTTCAGCTTACCTTAAAAATCCTCCGATAGAAGCGATGAAAGATACCCTCCAATATGTTTTGAAAACACAAAATGTCACGTGGAAGACAGTTCAAAATCCAACCCGGGGCGAAATCTGGACTGTGAATGTGCCTGCCCGTGTTCCCATCCCCTGCCTTCATCTGGATATTCAAAATGCATTACAGGGAGTCGATGCAATTATTCTATCCGCAAAAAGCGATCCGGTCACCGGGTGTTTGTCGATTGATGCCGGATGGGAAGATTCCTGTTTTGTTCAAATCGTGCTCGTGCCGATTAAAGAAGACTGGCCGGAACAGGGCGACATTGCACTGATTATCGACGATTTTGGACGTCACTGGAATTCCGTCATTCAATCGTTCCTTGATTTTGGAGAACTTATTACAATCTCAATTATTCCGGGTGAAAAGTACAGCAGAAAAGTGGCTCTCGAAGCGGAAAAGAAAGGGTGTGAAGTCATTCTTCATCTCCCGATGGAGCCGATTTCAGCCGATTATCGAAAGGATGAATTTATTGTGCTTTACCGGATGCCCCGTCATAAAATTCGTGAAGTCATTCAGCAATCGTTAAATTCGGTTCCGGGAGCCGTGGGAGTGAATAATCATATGGGATCGAGAGTGACTTCCGACCGGAATACGATTACCGATGTTTTGGAAGAGCTTCAAATCCGGAATCTTTATTTTATCGACAGCAGAACCATTGCGGAGAGTGCGGCATTTGACGTGGCGCGCGAACTGGATATGCGGTGCGGGAAGCGGGATGTGTTTTTTGATTTTAAACCGGATCCCCAAAGCATCCGGTCCAGTTTGTCGAAACTGGCGAAAAAAGCAAAGATGAATGGGCATGCCATCGGCATCGGTCACTGTTATGATGCCACGCTGCAGGTGTTGCAGGATGAGATTTCAAAGTATCAGGCAAAAGGATATCGCTTCAAAAAAGTGTCAAGTGTGATCGAATAGCATCCGGTCCAGGGAAGATTGTACCATTAAAATGAATCGGGCCAATATCAGAAAAAAGTTGTTGAGTCGCAGGCCAATTCAAATAAGTTCTTGGAATAGTTTGAACAACCGTGTATATTCGTATAATTGTTTACAATAATCGAGTTAAAGGGGAATCCACATGGCCAGATTGGGTATCAATGTCGCGGATATTGCTGTTTTAAGAGAGACAGAGGGAGACGTTGTTCCGGATCCCGTGACTGCGGCGATGTATGTTGAACTTGGTGGAGCAGACGGGATTGTATGCACCGTACAGGAATCGTTGCAGCCTGTAACCGAAAGAGATATACAGGTACTCAAAGAGGTCGTGAAGACCCATTTCAATTTGCAGATTTCTCCCGTGGAGAAAATGATCAATCTTGGGCTGTCCATTGCGCCAGATATGATTACGCTTATACCGGGTAAAAAACCGGGTTCGACATCGGGAGGCGGTTTGGATGTGCTCGGGCAGGAAGCACAGCTTGCGCGTATTATTCAGGATATTCGGGCACAGGATATCGTTGTGAGCTTGTTGATTGAACCCATTGTTCATCAGGTGAAAGCCGCCGCCAAAGTTGGTGCTGACTACATCGAATTGCATATGGGAGGATATGCCTCGGCCGCTGATTTGAATGAGAGAGCCGATCATCTCGAGAATATCTCTTCCCTGGCAATGGCAGCATCGAAACTGGGTTTGGGTGTTTCGGCGAGCCAGCAGCTCAACTATCAGAACATATCGGATATTGCTTCCATCGATAGGATTGAAGAAATCAATATTGGCCACGCCGTTGTGGCACGGGCACTCTGGATTGGTATGGAACAAGCTGTACGCGATATGGTGGCGATCGTTCACTGATTCCGATTGAGGCGGAATTTTTCACGGATGCGGCCATTTTTTCTTTTGTAGGATTAAACGCTTGACATTTTTTCAAGATTGTATTATTTTGTAAGATATATATTGATAAAAGGAGGCCTCTTAAAATATTCGTTACTATTTTTGTGATTCAAGTTTAAATTTGGCGTACGGGCAGTTTGTTTTATGGTAATGTGCCGTCGTCTGTTGAACGAAATTTTATAAGAGGCCGGATGATCCGAACTATATCGTGGAATTGCTTCCGTAGGAAGATGCCTCAGCACAGTTCGGTTTTTTTTTGAGAGGACATGTTTTGTATTTTGCAAGAGTGTTTGTAAAACTTTTATTTGTGTGGATTTCCGGAATACTTTTAATGGCGGGCTGTTCCGTAAAGAATCCTGTACAAAAAGAAGTGCCGGCTCTTTTCCTTTCCAATCTTTCCATTGCCGATACGCTCTATCTGCAATCGGATAACAACACTCCTTTCTCGGTAAAAGTTACGCATTCGGAAGGCGTCAGGGCCATTCTTTCTGTCCGTGCATTTGTCACGCTCATCGATGCGCAGACGATTCTTTTTCGCGATACACTTCTGGATAACGGATCCGGCGGTGATATCGTTCCTGGAGACGGCATATTCTCAGGGTGCCTTTCCCTGACTTTTGCTCAGGGCCAAAACGCGACCTGCCGAATGTCCATCGTAGCTGAAGATGTCTATCAGAATGCCAGTGACACACTTTCTTCTCCGTTTACTATTGCCGATGGCCAGCGGGGAAGTGCCCCGATTCTTTTTGAATGCTCGCTGTCCGATACATTGAACGCCGATTCGCTTGGCCATGTATTTATCACAATCCGGGCTGAAGATCCCCAGGGCATCGACGATATCGATTCTGTATTTTTTCAGATCTTTCAACCACTGAGCCCGGTTTTATTTTATCAATCACAGCTTTGGGATGACGGCCAGTCCGGCGATCTGATCCCGGGAGACGGGATTTTTACATTTCAGGGGAATCTGGAAGACACTCTGAAATCGAGAGGTGTGCATGCATTCCGTTTTCAGGCAGTCGATCAGAACGGGCTTTTCAGCGATGTAAAAGTGAAAGAAGTTTTTATCGATCAGATCAACTATCCGCCGGTGTTGTCCAATGTCAGCGCACCAGACACGGTAATTCTGGGTGCAGCTGGAGATACGCTGTTTATTTCTGTCGATGTGCATGATCCTCAGGGATTGTCTGATATTAAAAAAGTCTATTTTAATTCCACCAAACCCGACGGCAATCCTGCTTCGGGCAATCCGTTTATAATGTATGATGATGGATCCAAGGGAGATATTACACCGAATGACGGCACCTATTCACTTGATGTGGAAATCACACCGGATTCTCAAAAGGGAGTCTATCAGTTCGATTTTTATGCGGAAGATTATTCGGGTGCTGTCAGCGAATCACTTTCACATTTCGTGACAGTTGTCAGTACGAGCGGGAATTGACATGAAGTCCAGCAAAATAAAACTGTTTTGTTTTTTCTGTATACTCGGATTTGTCCTGAATGGAAACGGACAAATCCTGAAGCAGTCAAGCTACAAGTTGACTCAAACCGAACCCATCAAATTGACGAGCAATGCAATCAATGATATTCTGATCGATGACGAAAACAATGTATGGATCGGGACGGCCAGCAGTTTGATGAAAACAACTGACCTCGGAGCAGACTGGACAATCTACAGCCGCGCGAAAGACGGAATCGGAAAAGGGGGCGTCACCGCATTGGCCGAAAAAGAAGGCACAGTCTGGATTGCCACAGGATTCGATACTGCAACCAGTCTCGGGCATTTTCCGGCGGGCGGCGGTATCGGATATCTTTTGGAAGGAGATTCGGTCTGGCACTGGTTTCCCCAGCCTGTCGATCCGAAAGATGAGGTTGACTATAAACCGACCACTGTTACAATCAACAATCTGACTTATGATATTGCGTTTTCCGATTCGGCGGTCTGGATCGTCAGCTGGGCCGGCGGTCTGAGAAAATCCATTGATATGGGGGAAACCTGGGAAATTGTTACAGTGGACGGGTATCCTTTCAGCGCACTCGATTATCTTACACACCGCACTTTTTCGGTCCTATACGACGGGAAAGCGCTCTGGGTGGGGTCGGCCGGAGGCATCCACAAATCGATTGACGAAGGCCGGACGTGGACGACATTCAACCATCGGAATCAACCCCATCCCATTTCCGGAAATTTTGTTGTGGCACTGGCGCATCAGCAAACCGAAGACAAGGATATTATCTGGGCATCGACGATAGAAGCGGATGATACGAGTGAGTACCGCGCCGTTTCGAAAACCGAGGACGGCGGATATACCTGGTCGATTACACTTGAAGGGGAGTTCGTTCACAATTTCGCCGTGGACGGTCCGGATGTTTACGCCGTCACGGACAATGGAATGTACAAATCCGCCGATTACGGCGAAACCTGGGTGCTCTTTCCCCAGATCAGAGATGAGGAGCAGGACAGAACGATCTATACGATGGAAATATACTGTGCCGATGTCGGGCCGGCGCATGATCTCTGGGTCGGCACGGCCGACGGCCTGGCTATGAGCCGGAATTTCGGATGGACCTGGACGATTTTCAGGGCCTATCAGACACCCGGAACGGGAGGAAATCCAGAGACGTATGCCTATCCCAACCCATTTTCTCCGATGCGCCACAACCGTTTCGGTGAGGACGGGCACGTGCGTTTTAACTATGAAATTAGCCATTCCGCTTCGGTGACAGTGAAGGTTTATGATTTTGGGATGAATCTCGTCCGAACCGTCGCAAGCAACAAGCAAAGATCCGTACCGGGAAATTATGACGAAATCTGGGACGGTAAAAACGGTCTCGGGGATACAGTCGCGAACGGCGTCTATTTCTATCGGATCGAGTTCAGTGATCGCGGTCCTGTCTGGGGAAAAGTGATTGTGATTGATTGATATGAATAATAATTTCCAAACTAAACTGTTTTTTCTGATATGGATTGTATCGATCCTGTCGATCTTCGGTTCTCTCCGAAGTGAAGAGATCGGACGGGGAGGATATGCCGGAAGTTTTCTCAGAATGGGTGTCGGCGCGAGGGCCCTTGGTATGGGGGACGGTTCCGTAGCTCTTACAGAGGACGGATATGCGGCCTATTACAATCCCGCCGGTCTGGTTTTTCTAAAAAACCGATGGTTCTCCGCGACCTACCAGGCTATGGCATTGGACCGCTATCAGTATTATATTGTCTATTCGCAGGCATTTCATGGAAAGGATAACAATTCGGCACAGTGCGGACCCATGCGGGGCGGTTTTTCGGCCGGCTGGCTGTCTACGGGAGTCAACCACATCCCGTCAACGGATTTCGATGGGAACAATATCGGGGAGCTTTCGCAAAACGAACACTGCTTTTTCTTTTCATTCGCACTTAATCCGGATCCGCATGTGGCTATCGGGTTCAGCGGCAAACTGCTCTGGAACCGGTTCCCCGGAATAACCGATGAAGGGGATGCGATCTCGGCGACGGGATTTGGTTTCGATATCGGTATTCTGGTCAAGCTCGTCGAAAATGTCTCGGTAGGACTGACCGTTCGTGACCTGAGGTCGGGGTACACGTGGGATACGCAGAATCTCTGGGTCGGCGAGGGAAGTCAGACCCGGAACGCATTTCTCCGGGTGGTGCGCGGAGGCATCTCGTGGAAATTGCTCTCGAATCATTTAATGTTAAACGGAGATCTGGAGAAAATCGAATACTGGCCCGCCCGTGTGATCGCAGGCATTCAGTACGAACCAGTGGACGGCGCTTTTCTCAGAACGGGTCTGCGCGGTGACAGGATTTCCTTCGGCGGTGGATACCGGTTTGCATGGCTGAACAAACAGTTTCAGATGGATTATGCGTATGTTCCGGATTCGGTCGCTCCGAGCGCCAACCATGTTTTTACCTGGTCCTTTATTTTTTAGGGTGTATTTATGAAGAAAACCATTCTCTTTGTTATATTTTTTCTTTCGATCCATTCAGCAGTATTCGGAAGCGGATTTCCGTCACTGAAACTTGGTGCGGATGCTCAGGTATCGGCGATGGGTTTCGCCGGAACGGCCCTGGCTGAAAATGGTGCGAGCAGTTTTTGGAATCCTGCAACTTTATCATTTATCCAGGGAAAGAAATTGATTTTTTCCTATCATCGCTGGATTCAGGATGTGCAGAGCCAGTTCATCGGCTTTGGAACCGGTTTTTCCAATATGGGATTCGGCATACATCTTCTCTACACGGAAGTCGGCGGGATCGAACACCGCGTTATTGCGACGCCCGATCCTCTGGGTACTTTTTCGAATCATGAAATAGCCGCAGGAATTTCTTTCGCCTATAAAGCGATCCGATCCCTCTCGATTGGCCTTTCGATGAAGCTGTACTATCAAAAACTTTTCATAGAAGAGAGCACAGGGTTGGGCGGCGACGTTGGTGTTCTCTATGAAGTCTGGAGAGACGGCCTGCGAATCGGAGGTGCGGTTCAAAATATCGGAAAGACCGGCAAGCTGAAGGAAGAGCCGATCGAACTGCCTTTGATGGCCAAATTCGGATTTGCTGTTCCTGTTTCCATAGGGGACGGACGTCTGCTTTGCGCAGTAGATGGGGTACAGGAAAAGGATTTTCCGTTTCATCTGCAAGGCGGACTGGAATATAGCTGGCAGAACCTCCTCTATTTGCGTCTGGGTTATCAATCCGGATATGAAACCCGGTGGATGACCGGCGGGATAGGCATCTGCTGGCACGGCATTCATTTGGATTACAGCAATACACCTTTAAGGTCGGATTTGGGGGATGCTCATTTTTTGTCACTCGGCTTTGAATGGTGATCCAATTTTACCTATGTCAAAAACATATCAAATTGCTCTTTTACCCGGAGACGGAATTGGTCATGATGTGATGGATGCCGCGCGTATGGTGCTGGGTAAAATCGATCTTCATGCAGAATTTCATTTCGGAGATATCGGCTGGGAATTCTGGAAAAAAGAAGGCGATCCTCTTCCGCAGAGAACAATCGAACTTTTAAAAAAGACGGATTGCTGTCTTTTTGGGGCCATCACATCAAAACCCAAAGAGGAAGCGGTCAAAGAACTTACTCCGGAACTCAGGGACAAAGGATGTGTCTATTTCAGCCCGATTGTGCGGCTGAGACAGGAATTTCATCTCCGAACGAACCTGCGGCCGTGCAAAGCCTATCCTGAAAATCCATTGAATTACCGGGACGACATAGATCTCGTGGTCTTCAGGGAGAATACGGAAGGGTTGTACAGCGGGGTTGAATTTCATCCTCTACCGGCAGAAATCAAGAATCTGTTTCTACAGCTTCATCCGAAAATGGGAAAATTCAGAAGCATCGATCCTGAAGATATCGCTCTTTCCTGCCGCATTTTTACGCGGCAGGCCTGTCAAAATATTATTCGCGATTCTTTCGAATACGCGAAGAAACACAGCTATCCAACCGTGACCGTTGTTGAAAAACCGAATGTGATCCGAGAGACCTCGGGGATGATGGTCAGGGAAGCCAGAAAGATAGCCAAAGAATATCCCGGAATCGATCTTTGGGAAGCCAATGTCGATGCCATGTGCATGTGGCTTCTTAAAAATCCTCAGGATTATAGCGTTCTGGTTTCGAGCAATATGTTTGGCGATATTATCTCCGATCTCTGTGCACAACTGGTGGGCGGATTGGGATTTGCCTGCAGCGGGAACATTGGAGATAACTATGCTGTATTCGAACCGACGCATGGTTCCGCACCGAAGTATGCCGGACAATATAAAGTCAATCCGACGGCAATGATTCTTTCAGTCAAACTGATGCTGGACTGGCTCGGAGAAACCGAGAAGGCTTCTGTTCTTGAGAAAGCAGTGGCCCGCGTTATTCAAAAGGGGCAGATACGCACTTATGATATGGGCGGAACAAACACCTCGCTCGAAATGGCCGAAGCCGTTGCAGAATGTATCGGATAAGAAATCAAGTCCATTGTTCTTCAAGAGTTTTATTGATTTGATCGTATTGAAATGTGAAACAGGTAAAAATTAATAGTGTGCTATTAAATTCCAAATGACAAAATCCAAATAAAATGCAAATTCCAAATTCCAAAAGTATTTATTGGTGAAATTCTATTTATGTATTATTTGGATTTTGTGATTTGACATTGATTTGTCATTTGGATTTTGATATTTTATATTTTTGTTATTCAAATGAAAATTTGTAATTTCGTTTACAGGATAAAATGAAACGCATCTATTTTGCCTTGGGCATACATAATCATCAACCTGTCGGCAATTTCGACTTTGTTTTTGAAGAAGCCTATCAGAAATCATATGGACCCTTTCTTGCCATTCTGATGAAACATCCGAAAATCAAAATGGCTTTTCATCTTTCCGGAATTTTATTCGAATGGCTGGAAACCCATCATCCCGAATATATTGATCAGCTGAGTGCACTGGTAAAAAGTGGACAGATTGAAATTGTCGGGGGAGGATACTATGAGCCGATACTGTCCGTTATTCCGGAGCAGGATCGCCAGGGTCAAATTCGGAAATTGTCCGAAGTTTTGAAAACGCGAATCGGGGCCGAACCGGTCGGGATATGGTGCGCCGAACGGGTTTGGGAGCCCCATCTGGCTCAATCGATTCAGAAAGCCGGGATGCGTTACACGATCCTGGACGATGCCCATTTTAAATATGCAGGTTTGGAAGAACACGAACTCTATGGCTACTTTGTGACCGAAGAGATGGGGAATGCAGTGAATCTGTTTCCCATTTGTGAAAAAATGCGGTATTCGATCCCGTTTCAGGATCCTCAGGTTACTGTCGATATATTGAAGGATATCGCAAACCGTGAAGAAGATCCGCTGGTTGTTTTTGCCGATGACGGCGAGAAATTCGGAGTATGGCCGGGAACGTATGACCATGTTTATAAGGATGGCTGGCTGGAAAAATTCTTTTCAATTATCGAAGACAACAGCGACTGGATTCGACTGATTCATTTTAAGGATGCATTGGAAAAATTTCCTCCCAAGAGCCGGATCTATATTCCGACGGCGTCATACCGCGAAATGATGCACTGGACCCTCCAGACCAGGGGATATAAAGAGTACGAAGATTTTGAAAATATACTCAAAGAAAAGAAACTCTACGAATCATATAAAATCTATGTCCGTGGTGGATTTTGGAGAAATTTCCTGGTCAAATATCCGGAATCCAACGCAATGCAGAAAAAGATGTTGTGGGTGAGTCAAAAAGTATGGAAGGTTGAAGATAAAATCCCCAAAGCTACATTTGACAAAGCAAAAGATCATCTCTGGGCGGGCCAGTGTAATTGTCCATACTGGCACGGCATTTTTGGAGGGATCTATCTTCCGCATTTGAGACATGCTAACTATCAGCACCTGATTACGGCCGGGCGTATGGTTGATGAAGCAATCCGTTTGCGGAGAGAATGGGTCGATTGCAGGGTGTTCGATTATGATGCCGATGGAAGAGACGAGATTCTTCTCGAGAGCCGCCGTCTTAATCTCTATTTTTCCACGCTCGGAGGACGGTTGTTCGAACTGGACGATCGAAGACTTGGAATTAATCTGTTAAATCTTGTCAATCGGAGAGAGGAGGGGTATTATCGGAAACTTTTGGAAATTAATGAAAAAAAAGAGAAATCTTCGGGCGATAGTGTGGCGAGCATTCACGATTCGGTGTCGGTGAAAGAAAAAGGCCTTGAAAAATTAATCACAACAGACTGGTATCAGAAAGGCAGTTTTATCGATCATTTTCTTCATGAGAAGACAACACTGGATGATTTTTCTCGATGTCAGTACGGAGAACAGGGAGATTTTGTCAATAAACCCTATGATTTTAAATGGGAGCAAAAAGGAAACCAGGTTATTTTGACTATGGAACGTTTGGGCAAAGTATGGACTGGAGAAAATGAGCACGTTCCGGTTTTACTGAAAAAGGTTGTTGTTTTAATTCCTGATCGCCCCGAATTTCAGGTTTCGTATACAATAGAAAACAAAGGGGATAAACCAGCCATATTCTGGTTTGGCGTTGAATTCGGATTTGCTTTCACTTCCGGAAGCGACACCCATCAGCATTACGTTTTGGATTCACTGTCGGATGAAGATACTCTGTTGAAAAGTCGGGGCGAAAGTCAGGATATCCGTATGGTAACGCTGATTGATGAGACGCAAGAATTTGATGTTTCTGTTACTTTCAGCGAACCGGCAGGATTGTGGCGTTTTCCTTTAGAAACAATCTCAATGTCCGAGGAAGGATTTGAAAAAGTCTTCCAGGGAGCGATTGTATTGTCCCACTGGAAGATCAATTTGGAAAGAAAAAATAGCTGGAAAATCGACATTATTTCAAAAATTAATAAATTTAAATGAATTCGATGTAAGAAGATGTTAAAAATGAGTTGACTTTTTCAGAGAAATTAATTATACTTTAAATCAAATAACTTCTACATTTTTTGAAGGATAATCGTTTGTTATTCCTTATCAATAACGGAGGTTTTTAAAATGATCGAATATTTTCTTGCGGGTGGATTTTTCATGTATCCGATTCTGATTTGTTTGATTCTCGGAGTCGCTATCTGTATCGAACGTTTCATTTCTCTTTCCAAGGCAACAGTGGATACAAGAAATTTTCTTGCGGAAGTAACCGGTGCTCTGGATAAAAGCGGAACGAAAGCTGCTATCGAAGTATGTCAGAAAACAAAAGGGCCTGTCGCTTCCATTTTTCATGCCGGGTTGCTTCGGGCTGACCGTGGTGCAGAACATGTCGAAAAAGCCATCACGAATGCAGGAACCATTGAAATGGCTTTTCTTGAAAGAGGACTGATCTGGTTATCGACATTCATTACTCTTGCGCCCATGTTGGGATTTACGGGAACGGTTCAAGGAATGATTGTGGCTTTTGATGACATTAAAAAAGCCAACGATATTTCGCCTTCAATCGTGGCCGAAGGCATCTCAGTAGCTCTGTTAACCACTCTTTTTGGATTGGTGGTGGCTATTATTCTCCAGGTGTTTCACAACTATTTCATATCAAAAATTGATGCACTTGTGATTGATATGGAGGAGACCTCTGTGGAACTCGTTGACCATCTCGTTGCGAAAGAGTAATTATAAAGGAGGCCGAAAGCCATGCTGTTAGATAAACGCAAAGGACGCACTGCCAGTATTCCAACAGCTTCGATGGCTGACATTGCTTTTCTTCTCCTGACGTTTTTTCTGGTCACGACGAGTCTTGATGTGGATAAAGGCTTGGGGTTAACCCTGCCTCCCAAGGGTCAGGCCAAACCGATTCCGAAGAAGAATATCGCCAGTCTTTTAATCAATGCAAACGGGGAAGTTTTATTGGATGATCAGGAAATTCAGGTTCCCCAGATTAAGGATATCGTTAAACAACGTCTGGCCATGAATGACAAGTTGATTATTTCTATCAAAACCGATAGTAAAACGAAATATCAGGATTTTGTCAGTGTGCTGGATCAAGTTCAGATGGCAGAGGCTCCCAGAATTTCAATCGCCGAACCTGAAAATTAGTCTTTAGGAGAACAAGTCGTGAAGATAAAGAAAAAAATTCAAGTGAGCGACCAGATTCCAACAGCCTCGATGCCGGATATCGTTTTTATGTTGCTGCTCTTTTTTATGGTTTCAACAGTGTTTCGTCAATATACCGGTCTGCCGATAGATTTACCCACTGCCAAGAAAATCGAGAAGTTAGAGGCCAAAAAGAATGTGACCAATATTTGGGCCAATGCACAGAGTGAATTATCTATCGATGATAAAATAGTGCGGATTTCCGATATCGCAAAAGTGATCTATAAAAAACGGGTCGAAAATCCAAGACTGGTCGTTTCTTTAAAAATTGATCGATCCGCTAATATGCAAGTGGTCACTGATATTCAGGAGGAGCTTCGGGAAGCCGATGCTCTCAAAGTGAATTACAGCGCCAAGTTTGGTGATTAAGAGGTGATTGAGGATGAGAGAAACTCCAAGCAGTGAATTAAAATTACAATATAAAAGAATTTTGGAATTGGCTTTAATCTTTTCACTGGCTTTTCATATTCTGTTTATGCAAAGCTTTAAGAAGTTTAAAGTCAAAACAGTTCAGAGAACAGCAAAACTCAAAGCGCTGGAAGTTGAGGAAATTCCTCAAACGCAGCAAGAAAAACAGGCGGCTGCTCCTACGCGTCCTTCGGTTCCTATCGCTTCGGAAGATGAAGATTTACCCGAGGATGAAACCATCGATATTACCGATCTCAATCTGGAGGACGAACCTCCTCCACCCCCACCGCCGGATGATGGCGCTATTGTATTTGTTCCCTATGATGAACCTCCCATGCCGGTTGGCGGATTTCAGGCAATTCAGAAACGGCTCGTCTATCCTGAGATCGCCCGTAAAGCGGGTGTGGAGGGCAGGGTTTTGGTGTGGGCGCAGGTGGATGTGGACGGCAGTGTCGTCCGGACAAAAATTGTCAAATCACTGGGGCCGAACGGCTGCGATGAAGCGGCTGTAAATGCTATCAAATCGGTTGATTGGAAACCTGCAAAACAGAGAGACAGACCCGTAAAAGTGTGGATTGCCGTCCCTGTTGATTTTAGATTAAGATAGTATTTGATAAATGGTAGTGTTGAAAAGGCGGTGTTTTTTTTCACTGCCTTTTTTTTATTAGGATTTTTTATATGGATTTCATTGATGAAGTTACATTCTGGGTACATGGTGGAAACGGTGGGAATGGATGTGTCAGTTTTCGTAGAGAAAAATATGTTCCGAAAGGCGGTCCGGACGGGGGCGACGGGGGTGACGGAGGGCACGTCATTATACAGGTTCATCCGAATCTTTCGACGCTCGCTGATCTCAGGCACCGCAAGCAGTACCGCGCCAACAGTGGCAAACACGGAAGCGGCAATCGAAAATACGGAAAAAACGGGAAATCGATTATCATTTCCGTACCTAAGGGAACACTCGTATTTGATGATGACAAGGAAATGTGCATTGCTGATTTGATACAATCCAATGAAAAGGTGATCGTGGCCCGGGGAGGAAAAGGAGGGCGGGGCAATGCCAAATTTGCAACAGCCACCCGTCAGGCGCCGGATTTTGCAGAAAAAGGTCAACAGGGTGAAAGCTTTCATGTCAAGCTGGAATTGAAGCTTTTGGCCGATGTCGGACTGGTCGGTTTCCCCAATGCGGGAAAATCCACGCTGCTGTCAAAACTTTCCTCTGCCAAACCTAAAATAGCCAATTACCCGTTTACAACGTTGTTTCCTAATCTCGGTATCGTCTATTGCGATGCCTTCCAGAGCTTTGTCATGGCCGATATTCCGGGATTGATAGAAGGAGCCCATTCCGGGAAAGGATTGGGCGACCAGTTTCTTCGGCACATCGAAAGAACCCGCCTGCTGATTTTCTTAATTGAGATTACTTCGGAAGATGCTGTTTCCGTTTATAAGGCGCTTTTACATGAACTGAAACTGTTCGATTCTTCTTTGCTTGATAAACCGAGATTGATTGCTTTGACCAAAACCGATTTAATCCCCGAACAAGAAAGAACCAAAGTCCCGAGCTCTTTAAACGGTGAGGTCTGTATGCCGATTTCGGCAGTTACCGGAGATGGAATTGATCTTTTATTAAAAAATATTCTCACTAAATTGGCTGAACTCAATCATGAAGCGTGATCTTTTATCGTTACTTAGTCTGATTTCCGTATCCGGAGTGGGACCGTATCGTATTCGAAATCTGATCGGTCGATTTGGCGATCCAAAATGTGTGCTCGAAGCGGATATTTCAGAGTTGTGCCAGGTAGACGGGATAGATGAAAAAACGGCAAAAAGTATAAAGAATCAAACCGATCCAAAATTTGCAGAAAATCAACTTCAATTGGCCGAGAAAGAAAATATCCAGATCATGACATTCTGGGATCGGTCCTATCCTGAAATTCTGAAAAAGATATATGATCCGCCAATCGTTCTTTTTATAAAAGGCAGTCTTGAGAATACAGATGGAATCGCCATTGTCGGGACCCGGTCACCCTCAAAAACGGGACAATGGGCAGCGGAACATTTCAGCAAAGGGTTTGTTGAAAATGACATTACGATAGTCAGCGGTATGGCCAGGGGAATCGATACGTGGGCGCATCGCGGGGCCGTTCGAGATAACGGCCGTACTATTGCAGTTCTCGGAAGTGGAGTGGATGTGATCTATCCGCCGGAAAATCGAATACTTTATCACAAGATCATCGAAAAGGGGGCTGTGATTTCTGAATTCCCTATTAGAACCGAACCCAAGAGCGTTCATTTCCCGAGAAGAAACAGGATTATCAGCGGATTGAGCCTTGGAACGGTTGTCGTGGAAGCAGGAGAAAAAAGCGGCGCTCTCATCACCGCTTATATGGCGCTGGAACAGGGACGGGAGGTTTTTGCCGTTCCAGGATCAATTCGTAATCTGAAAAGCCGTGGCACCCATCGTCTGATTAAAGAGGGCGCCAAACTTGTCGAAAATGTGGAAGATGTGTATTCGGAGCTTCCCGGTCTGAAGAAAAAGGAAATCGATAAAAAGAAGCGAAGAACCGATATGGCCGAATTGCTTTCGGCTTCTGAAATGAAGTTGTGGAATGTCCTGTCCGAAGAACCCACACACATCGATCAGATTGCCGAACAGGCCAAAATTCATACATCTGAAGCACTGGCCCATCTTTTGTCAATGGAATTGAAAAACTGTGTCCGGCAGATCAGCGGAATGAAATTTATAAGGCAATAGAAATGGAATCAACGGTCAGCATTGTCAAATGCAGTTCTTATCAAAAAGAACCTGTTTTTAAAGCGGTCAGGCAGGCAATCGATCTGTTAGGCGGGATCGAGCAATTTGTTCATAAAAATCAGAAAGTGCTTCTCAAACCCAACATGCTTTCAGCCAAGGCCCCTGAACGAGGGATTACCACGCATCCTCTCATTTTAGAAGCGCTGATCGAAATTCTAAAGCCGCTTGGAGCTGAAATATGGATCGGGGACAGCCCTTCGGGTGCAATCAAGGGGATCAACCGGTACTGGGAAAATACAGGCTATCTTGATCTGGTAAAAAGGACAGGAGTGAAGCTGATCAATTTTGAAGCGGATGAAAAAATACAAAAAACGATTCACGGAAGAATCTATCATTTTGCGAAATCGGTATTTGACGCCGATGTTGTCATTAATCTGCCAAAATTCAAAACACACGGATTTTCTTTGTTTACAGGCGCGATCAAAAACTGTTTCGGTACGCTCCCTGGACTTCAAAAGGCCAGGTTTCACATGCTTTATCCCCATCCCGAAAATTTCAGCCGGATGCTTGTGGAAATATTTTCGTGCGTCCGTCCCGCTCTTAATTTGATGGACGGTGTGCTCGGTATGCAGGGAAACGGCCCGGCCACCGGTGATTTAAGAAATATCGGTCTTGTTTTGGCAAGTGCTGATGGTGTGGCGCTGGATGCCGTAGCAAGCCATATCATGGGATTCAGAGAGAATGAAATTGACATGATACGGATTGGGGCTGAAAGCAAGCTTGGTGAAAGTCAGATTCAGAAAATAGAAGTGACGGGTGAATCGCTGGATGCGGTCCGGCTCACCGATTTCTCACTGCCTTCCAATCGGTTGATTAAGCTGGTGCCCCAGTTTCTGGTACGCTGGCTAAGCCGCTTTGTCTGGGTCCGGCCGCGGGCCGATCTCGAAAAATGCACGGGTTGTGGTATTTGTGCGCAGAGTTGTCCTGTCGCTGCGATTGAAATGGTTGAACGTATTCCCATTACGGATTATCAACTCTGCATCAACTGTCTTTGCTGCAATGAATCCTGTCCGGAAGGCGCAGTCATTCAGGAGATGAGCTGGCTGGCAAAAAGGTTGAGCTAAAAAATGCAACGAAGGATTTACGACGATGAATGAAACAGAAGAAAAAAAGATTCCGCATTTTATTCGGAATATCATTAAAGAAGATCTGAAAAATAATAAAAACAATGGACGGGTGCACACCCGTTTTCCTCCCGAGCCGAACGGATATTTGCACATCGGACACGCCAAATCCATTTGTCTGAATTTCGGATTGGCTGAAGAGTTTAACGGTAAATACAATCTCCGGTTTGATGACACCAATCCGGTTAAAGAGGAAGAGGAGTATGTTCAGTCCATCATCGAAGATGTCAAATGGCTTGGATTTGACTGGGAAGAGCGGCTTTTTTATGCATCGGATTATTTCGAACAAATGTATAATTATGCCGTCGAATTGATCAAAAAGGGAAAAGCCTATGTGGATGACCTGACCGCCGATGAAATCCGGGAGTACCGGGGCACTTTGACCGAGCCGGGGAAAGAGAGTCCCTATCGAAACAGACCTGTCGAGGAAAGCCTGGATTTGTTAGAGCGGATGAAGTGTGGAGAGTTCCCGGACGGATCCAAGGTGCTCAGGGCCAAAATCGATATGGCCTCCGGGAATTTGAACATGCGGGATCCTGTGATGTACAGGATTCTTCATGCGTCGCATCACCGAACCGGCGACACCTGGTGCGTCTATCCCATGTACGACTGGGCGCACGGGCTTGAAGATTCCATCGAGGCGATCACCCATTCCATCTGCACGCTGGAGTTTGAGGATCACCGTCCTCTCTACGACTGGTTTCTGGAGGCTTTGGGAGTTTATCATCCTCAGCAGATCGAATTCGCCCGGCTCAATCTCAATTACACGATCATGAGCAAAAGACGGCTTTTAGAACTGGTTCAGAAAGGATACGTTAAAGGCTGGGATGATCCGCGAATGCCCACAATTTCCGGTCTGAGACGGCGGGGTTATACTCCTGAATCGATCCGAAATTTTGCCGAGCGAATCGGAGTTGCCAAACGGGACAGCATGGTGGACATTGCCTTGCTCGAGCACTGTCTTCGTGAAGATCTTAACAAACGGGCACAGCGAGTAATGGGTGTCTTGTGTCCCTTGCGTGTGGTCATCGAAAATTATCCTGAAGGTCAGACCGAGGAACTTGATGCCGTGAACAATCCCGAAGATCCTTCCTGCGGGACACGGAAAGTTCCATTTTCAAAAGTCCTGTATATCGAACGGGATGATTTTCGGGAAGATCCGCCCAAAAAGTTTTTCAGATTGGCTCCGGGACGCGAGGTCCGTCTCCGCTATGGCTATTTTATCACCTGTATCAATGTGGTCAAAAATAAAAATGGAGAGATTATCGAACTTCGCTGTACTTACGATCCGGCCACGCGCGGTGGAGATTCCCCGGACGGACGCAAGGTCAAAGCCACACTGCACTGGGTATCCGCTGCTCACGCGATTCCGGCTGAAATTCGATTGTATGATCACCTTTTTACAAAGGCCGATCTGAATGATTTGGAAGAAGGTGAAGATTGGAAATCGTTTCTTAATCCCGATTCAGTGCAGATTTTAAAGTCCTGTCGGGTGGAACCGATTCTGTCCATGTCCAAACCGGGAGACCGTTATCAGTTTGAGCGGCAGGGATATTTCTGTGTCGACCCGGACTCGACTTCTCAGAAACTTGTTTTTAACCGTACCGTCACGCTCAAGGATACCTGGGCGAAGATTGAACAGACATTGAATAAAGATAAATAATGATGTTTTACTAAAATATGTAATTCGGAGATCCTATGACAATATATTCTGCGATTTTGCTTTTATTTCTCATTCTCGATCCCGTTGGAAACATTCCTCTGTTTCTTGTGGCTTTAAAGAACGTCGATCCCAGGAAACATTATCGAATCATATTCAGGGAATTGTTGATCGGCCTGGCAACACTGATCCTTTTTCTCTTTTTGGGGAAATACATTCTGGCACTTTTTCATGTGTCAAAATCTTCCCTCAATATTGCCGGAGGGATGGTTCTTTTTCTTATCGCAATTAAAATGATTTTCAGAGGTTCCGAAGACGTATTTTCCATCAGTGTCGAGGGAGAACCATTTATTGTGCCGCTGGCAATTCCATTGATCGCTGGCCCTTCCGCAATGACGATGGTTATTATTCTGATGGCCAGTGAACCGGGACGTTGGTTGGAATGGTTGATTGCTATTATTATTGCCTGGATACTGACGAGCATCATTTTAATGTTTTCGGAAGGATTGAGAAAACTGTTGAAAAGGAGAGGGATCACGGCGCTTGAACGCCTCACTGGGATGCTTTTGGTAACGATCTCGGTTGAGATGCTGATCACGGGAATCAAGCAGTCTTTCTTTCAATGATGTATTCTTCAGGGATGTAAGACAGAAGTTGATTTTTAAAATCGAAATTTGTATATTTGGTAGCTTTTGGAGGGCTAGAC
>CAZTZL010000041.1:2978-25780 GCA_964617625.1 uncultured bacterium | reverse complement strand
GACGATCGGGGATTATGGGGCCCGATCCGGTCCGGAGTGGGCCTGGAATATGCCGGAGTCGATTACCTATACCACGGATCACTGCAGATATCCTACGACAACAACACTGTGGCCACAGCAAATTTCCAACAGCAGGATTATATAACCTCAACTGGGGGATCGATCCGGATGCAGGAGCCGGGACCAAAGGCAAGTGAAGAAGCACTCCTCGTCTATGAAGACGGTGCTGCCTGGCATCCTGAGAAATTACGAATTCATCAACATACCTGCGCCTGGGATGGAGAACCTTTCCTTCTGGTAGAGTACACATTCGAAAATCCCTCCGAAAACAATCTGTCCGATATCTATATTGGTCAGGCAATGGATTTCGATATTGGTCCATACAATGAGAATATGGCCGCCTGGGATGAAAACAACGGCCTTGGCTTCGCCTATATGTATAATGTATCAGGAGGATATCCTTATATCGGGATGGTCATGTTCGATTCGACTGGTTCAGCCGTAAATTCTCAGGCAAGTTTTTCATCAAATTCCTATTTCGATAATAATAATGAAACACAAATATCAGAAATTATGCGAAGCGGGACAGTAGAATCTGGGACTGACGGTACAGGCGATTGCTCGATCCTGCTCTCCTGCGGCCCGATATCGTTTGAGGCACAGAAATTCAAATCACCTTTTATAATGGCCATTGCTGTAGGGGACAACCTGGAAGGATTAAGAAGTGCGGTCAACAAGGCTTATAGCCGATATGCGAATCTATCCTCTGTTGACGGTCATAAGGAATCGAATCCTGGAAGATTCATTCTCAATCAGAATTTTCCAAATCCATTCAATGGAACCACTACAATCAGTTATAACCTGCCCGGATCGGAGATGGTCAATGTGTCGATTTTCACAACAGCAGGGCAGTTGGTGAAGACACTGATCAACGAATCACAGGAGATCGGATTCCACAAAGTCTGCTGGGAAACAAACAAAATTAGTTCGGGAGTGTACCTCTACAGGATCATAGCTGGCACCTATGTGGAAGTAAGAAAATGCCTTCTTATTAAATGAAACAAGGGATGACTTTTTTTATCACCAGCAATATTTTTCTATATGAAACACAGATCGTCCATAAAATTGGTATTATTACATATGCATTTCACACAGCCAAAATTTGCTGACGGGTACGCCTGTTACCTTTCGTTCTTTTATTTCCATTATGTTTTGGATAGTTAACACCATCCAAAACAGGTATTTGATCGCCTTGCGTATCCTTACTCAAGTTATAATATCACTGGATTTTATAGTCCACGATGGGGCAGAAACCCTATAATAATGCGCCCAGGATTGGGGAATTCAGGTCGATCAACAAATATCAATTGAAATTCGAATACGATCACCGTATATTTATGCATTCCTTATTTGTATAATCTCAGTAAAACTACCGGCAATAATATATGCACTATTACTGAAAGCAAAAAAATAACAGGAAATTCCAATGTTTGATTGGTTAAAAGAGCATCGCCGAAAAAAGCTCACACAGGCTCCTTTTCCTTCCTCATGGGAGGAAATCATCCGCCGTAATGTGGCCTACTACTGCATGCTGAATGATATCGAACGTGCTCACCTGCGCGCTCTGATTCAGGTGTTTATCGCCGAGAAAAAATGGGAAGGTGCCGGCGGTCTTGAACTTGATGACGAGATTCGCGTTACAATCTCGGCTCAGGCCTGTCTGCTTGTTCTGGGCCTGCCTCACAACTATTACCGGAATATCCAATCCATCATTGTCTATCCCTCTACTGTGATTCCGCCGCAGCGCAGACAGGGTTCTTTTGAAAATACAATCGCACCCGTGGATATTAACCATCCCATTATCGGGCAGGCGTTTCAGCAGGGGCCGGTCATTATCATCTGGGATGCAGCCCTGCGGAGCGGCCGCCATCCGGAGCTGGGCCACAATGTCATTTACCACGAGTTCGCCCATAAACTGGACATGCTCGATGGCGCCGCAGACGGCACTCCGCCGCTACGCGATCGGGCAGAATACCGTGACTGGGTTCTGATATGTTCCCGCGAATTTCAACGTCTCAGACACGACGCCGCCAGGGGCAAAAAATCTTTTCTCAATGCTTACGGCGCAACAAACGAAGCGGAATTTTTCGCAGTCGCAACCGAGCAATTTTTCGACCAACCGCGGCTAATGATTGAACATGCACCGGACCTTTATCGTGTTTTGAAGGAATATTACAGACAGGACCCTTTCGAACGTGTGTCCCGGAACAACTGCTCTGAGGAAAGCAAAAAATTATCAAACCCGATTTAGGGTTCCAACCCGGCAATGCCATAACACAGGTTTCCATCCGATCAGGAATACAACTGATATACAGATTGGTGTAACAGGACAAATCATCTTACAACTCTGATCGCTTCGGATATCCATACCCGAGGTGTAATATCAGTGGACTTCACAGTCCACAACGCCGGGTGCCTATGTGAGTGACATAACCAATTCGAATTTCGTGTGGTACAACTCCCTTATCGAGTCAAGGACAAGCTTTAGGTCGTACGACTATGAATTGCCTAAAGGCAGTGCCGTACAATGTTCAGAATATTTGATATTGTACTGGCCACCCGTCCGCTGGGTAGCGAATAGGGATAATAGAAAAGGAACAATGCGTATAAGAATAATTGTCTCTTGGATAAAGAAATAAATGTCGCGTAATCTTTTAAGGAGGAGAAGAAAATGAAAGAAATCATTTTAGTTATTGGGGGAATTATTAGTATTGCATTTGCTGCATTTCACCTTTCATTTTGGAAAATATTTGATTGGAAAAAGAGCCTAAGTTCAATATCAAATGAAAACAGAGCAATTGTATATATATTAAATATTACAGTGATATTCTTTCTATCAGTATTTGCATACCTTTCTATATTTCAAGGTAATGCGCTTAATTCATCCATATTAGGGAAAATAATTTTACTCGTAATAGCTGGTTTTTGGATAATACGAGCAATAGAACAACCAATATTCTTCGGTATCCATGAAAAAGAAACATACATAATTGTATTTGCATGTTTATTTACTGGAGCGCTATATATTATTCCATTGGTTGTATAAAAAAATCATTGAAGGAATAATCTACAAAAGAAAGATTATAAAAAAAGCCACCCAACATGCGCTTGCAGCCGTACAGATCGGTGCAAAAGATCTGATGATAGAACAATTAACGAAACATAACCTTCCTATTATCGTTTCTTTTCCTGCCAATCATTTTCGAAAAACGGAGCGTGATTCGAAGTAAAAACGGGCGGGGTCCGGCGGAGAATCTTTTTTATTTCCGGATGCGTTTTGAATTCCTTCCCGAAAAAATCGCGGACTTCTTTCCGGTGCCATCCTTTCGGATGTTCAAAATCCAAATATAATGAAAGGTCTCCTTTGTAAAACATCCGGGTTTTGAGCATTTCGGCTTCAGGACTAAAGCGTGAAAGATTGAAGATCGCCGGGCTGATCCATTGTATGAAATCACGATGTTTTAAAATAGTTTCGATTGTCTCCCGCGCTTCCTTCAGCGTTTCGTATGGCGTGCCGAACAGGAAATACACATACGTGCCGATTCCGGCACGGGTCAGGTTTTTCAATATTTTTGTCGCGTTTTCGAGAATCAAACCTTTGTTCATCTGATCCAGCACATGCTGGCTGCCTGACTCAAACCCGAGTTGGAGCATGCGGCACCCGGATGTATGCAGGGCACAGCAGAAATCAGGGTCTTCCAAATCTTTCTCAAATCGAACATGGCCGTACCAGGGCACGCCGAATGGATGATCCGCAAAATAACGCAGCGCGGCCGGAGGAATGGCATTGTCAATCAGATGGATCAGTGCAGGATTTGTCCGATGAATGCTTGCCAGTAAATCTTTTCCGACCTGTTCAGCAGGAATAGACCTGAACGGCTGATCCTCATGGGTTTCCGGGCAGAACTGGCATTTTTTCCAGTAACATCCCGAGCTGGTTGAATAAGGCAGGACGAATCCGGGGGAAAGATATTGATCCACAGGGAAATCAGAGAAATCAGAAACGCCGGACAAATCCGGTTTCATCGTTTTGTTGAATAGATTAAGCAGGACATTCTCGCCAGGCCCTCTGACACAATCGACACCCAGTTCCTCAAATGGATTGTCCCAATTCGGATTGCTCATCCATGACGAGATAAGTCCACCACCCAGTATGATCTTTTTATCAGGGAAAGATTGACGCAGCATACCGGCCAGGGCGAATGCACAAAGTGCCTGAGAGAGATAAACAATGGAGAGACCAATCACTTCGGGATTGGATTCAGCGATTTTGGGAATTAATTGATCCCGGTAATAGATGTAGAACGGATTGATTTCCGGATGGATGCTCTGATTTATCAAATCCTGACTTCGAACGGGAGAGAATAACGGATGTTTGATATCCGAAAGGGATATGTGCCATCCATGCGCTTTTTCCGCGCTGGAAAGAATCCGGTTGATTTCACGGATAGATTTGGTGTATCGATTGATCGAAGTAAAAGCGGTTCCGTTCCGGAGATATTCCAAGTTCTCCGCTGGCGCAGCTGAGGCACGTTTGGGCAGGTCGGTGGTTTGATCTAACAGATAAAGCAGCCCCTCCAGATTGGCATCGATGGATGTAGAGGATATGCCATGTTTTTTGAGTACATATTTTAATCTGGGTATGCCCGTGGGCGGCTGGCCGGGTTTGGTGACAGGAGGATGTATGAGGATGAGTCGGGACATTATTTCTCTCTTTAAAATGACAATAATTACATCTTACGGAATAGGAATCACAACCCAAAGCCATTCTGGCCGTGTTCCACAACCTTAATGTAATTTATCGATATTTCATCTGTTTTCAAAGTCCGAAAAATGGAAATTCAGTACTCATGTATAATTGTCTTTCATTTCATTTTACTCAGTAAACTTTGGCAAATTTTTATATCGTTAGTTTGGGGGGGTATCTTGCTGAGTCTGTCGAAGCATCCGGGGTTGGGGAAAGGAAGATTCTTCTCCCGAAACTTCGGGATCAGAATGACATGTTTTAAGAAATTTGCCAAAGTTCAGTTACTCAAATACCTTACAAATCAAAATAACTTTTTCATTTTTTCTTTTGAACTTTGATCTTTGATTTATAAATTAGATCCGTTCATACCGAGTATCTTACAATAAAAATATCCGGAGAATTGAATGACTAAAACAAAAGTTGCAATAATACAGACAAAACCGGAAACAGTGCTTGAAGATACGATCCGTCTTTTTGAACTTGCGGACGGAGCCAAACATCTTCAAGCGGGCAATACGACTATTATCAAGGACAATATCAGCTGGCATTACCCCTTTCCGTCGGCCAATACCACGCCCTGGCAGCTTGAGGGAACAATTCAGGCGCTGAGAAAACACGGACTTCAGGACATTGCCTGTGTGCAGAACAAAACCGAGGTGACCAAAGCCTGTAAAGGGGAGAAACTCAATCTGTATACTGATATTTTCAAAAAATATAATGTGAATGTGTTGTTCAATTTTAAAAAAGAGGACATGCAATGGATCCATTATCACCCGAAAGCAAAAATGTTGATTCTGGATCAAATCTATAAAAACCACATTCGGATTCCGGACTATTTTATCGGTAAAAACATGGTGCACTTGCCGACAGTAAAATGTCACATTTACACAACAACGACCGGCGCCATGAAAAACGCATTCGGCGGCCTTTTGAACCACAAGCGGCACCAGACCCACACCCACATTCATGAAACCCTCGTCGATCTTCTCTCCATTCAGAAAGAGATTCATCCCGGCCTCTTCTGCATCATGGACGGCACCACAGCTGGAAACGGTCCGGGACCGCGCGTCATGAAACCGGTGAAAAAAGACATCCTTCTGGCAAGTGCGGATCAGGTGGCAGTGGATGCCGCAGCCGCAAAAATCATGGGATTCGATCCCATGAATATCAAATACCTGAACCTGGCTCACAACATGGGTCTGGGAACCGCCAGGCCGGAAGAGATAGAGATCGTGGGCGACACCGAACTCATCAAGGAAAACTGGGGCTTTGACGTAGGCTTCTGCTTTCATAAATTTGCCGGGTGGGTGACCTGGTTCGGCCCCACAAAATGTTTTCAGGGACTTCTGACGAAACCGCCCCTGCTCTATCTGGGCAATTTCTATTCGTTTTTCTATCACGATGTTCTGCACTGGCCGTTCAAGGAAAAATGGATCTATAAAAAATGGCTGAAGGATTCCGAATGGGGCCGCCTTTTCGAAACCTACAGAAATCCGAGTTAGGCAAACTTTAAAATAGCGGGAGGATTGTATTCTCCGCGCTGTAGAAATGATATAGATAATTATCCTGTTCAAATCGCATACAAACCGAATCTTGAAAACAGGAATAAAAAGGAGGCAGATCAATGGCAAAAAAACAATCCACCACGAATCTTATTTCTCGAAGCATCGCTTTGGCAATGGGTGTGGCAACTGTCGTATTGAGTATTCTTGGAACTACTGATAACAGCACATTAATCATCCTTCTGGGTATCGGATTGTTTGCGATCGCATTGGCATCTTTGAAATGAAGTCAAACGAAGCTGCCCACAACTCAGGGCCAAACATCCGCAATTGATAAATTCATCCGGGAACCTGAATGTATGATAGCTCGTCTGGACCAAATTAACCGGTTCACAGGTCCGGTCTTTCAGCCGGCATAAAAATTATATTCCCAAAATACAGGAACCCAATCGCTAACCAATCTATCCAAATTTTACAATTATTCCATTGAAATCCGGACATTTTGATTGTATATTTTAGCGGTCATTACATCTTGTATACCGAACGGTCCAGTACGGAAAGGATTTGTAATAAAATCTAAAGATTGGAAATACAGCAGCATACCGAGTTGAATGCTGGATAGAGATGATGTGATATGATCGGACTTGAATCAGCTTTAGCTGTTTCTTTCGGGACGGAAGCACCAGTTTCATTGGACAAATTTTTTATATATTAAAAATTTTTATAAATTCAATCGTATATAAGAATCAATTTAAACTTTAGGAGGCAGTGATGAAAGTAGTAATCATTCTTTTAACGATTCTATTGAATCTATTCATGTTCACCGGTTTATTTGCTCAGGAAATGCCCCTTGTCTATGATGTTGAGAACACAGGCGCGGACTGGCCGGCACCTTATATGCCTACAATCGATGAGCTTCCAACCGTCGAACCATTACCCGATCCATTTGAGTGGTCCGATGGCAGAGGCCGCATTGAGAATTTATCAGACTGGCGGTACCGGCGTGCAGAGATTAAAGCTCAGATCGAGCATTACGAGATCGGGGAAAAACCGGTCCGCCCGGACAGCATCACAGCCAGCTACTCTGATGGAACACTCACAGTGAATGTGACCAAAAATGGACAAACACTCACGCTGACTTCGCCTGTTGTCCTTCCGGCAGGTACCGGCCCTTTCCCTGCAGTAATTGGTGTTGGCTTTGGTGGTACAGGTAGTCTTCCTCCCGACATCTTTACCAGTCGCAATATTGCAACCATCGCATACAGCCATAATCAGGTGTCGACATATGGCAACCCGCAAAATACGGACCCTTACTATCAGCTTTACCCTAATCTGAATACTACGAATACAGGACAATACAGTGTATGGGCTTGGGGAGTCAGTAGAATAATCGACGGGCTGGAGCTGGTCCAGGATATTCTCCCCATAGACTTAAAGCACCTGGCTGTAACCGGTTGCTCCTATGCCGGTAAACTGGCACTCTTTGCAGGAGCGTTCGACGAGCGTATCGCACTCACAATCCCCCAGGAATCGGGTGGGGGAGGCTATCCCGCCTGGCGTGTTTCGGAAACTCTTGGAAATGTGGAAACTCTGGGCAAAACGGATCATTCATGGTTTAAGGATGACATGTTCCAGTTTGCCAACGCGGTTTCGAAACTCCCACACGATCACCACGAGTTGATGGCCATGGTGGCACCCCGAGCCTTGTTGGTGACCGGTAATCCCGATTACGAATGGCTGGCAGATGAATCAGGTTATGTGAGCAGTAAAGCCGCGAAAGAAGTCTATACTGCACTTGGTATTCCCGACAGGTTCGGTTACAGCATCATCGGTGGACATGGGCACTGCGCAGTCCCGGAGAACCAGATACAGGAAATTGAAGCGTTTGTTGAAAAATTTCTCCTTGGAAACAACAACGCGGATACGGACGTTTCGACCAGTCCTTATAATACCGACCTTTCCCCCTGGATTAATTGGAGCAGGCCGATACTTTCTAATGATTCATCCTTTTTAGGAAGAGCATCTTTAGTCTATCCTGCCAATCAGCAAACACAACTGGATAGTGCTATTACCTTTATATGGAATCAGGTGGAAAATGCTGAAACCTATTATTTCCAAATATCAACAACCCCGACATTTCAAACGACTGTTATCAGTGATTCGATAACCGACACAACAAGAACAGTCACCGACTTATCATTCGCTAAAAAATACTATTGGCGCGTTCAGGTAAAAAACAGTGAGGGTTCTTTAGGTCCCTGGAGCGAATTGCGAAACTTTGCTACATATATCACCTTACCGTCCAAGACAGAACTGGTTTCTGTTACACGATTTGCAAGAACAGCAGACCGTATTAAGTTGACATGGAGAAAAGCATTAAACGCTGACGAATACTCAATCCAGTTATCTGACGGACCAAGCTTCACGACATTATTATTCTCCGTTTCAACATCGGATACCGCCAAACAGATAAATGGGACCATCGAAGGACAAACATACTATTGGAGGGTTGCAGCAACAAACATTGGAGGCCCCGGCCCCTGGAGTGATGTGTGGAATTTTACGATTATTGTGGCACCAACGACTCTTAAATTAAAGAAAAGTGGAACAAACGAAATCACTCTTACCTGGGTAGACCACTCTGACGTTGAAGATGGATATGTGATCGAACGCAAGATGAGTCCGGATACCTCTTTTGCAGTAATCGATTCGTTGTTAGGGAGTGTGGAAACATATGCCGATACGACTGTGCAAGATGGGCACACCTATACATACAGGATAAAAGCGTATAAAGATTCTTTTGAATCATTCTACTGCGACGAGGTTTCCTTAACTCTGACAGATGTTCAGAAAAAAAAAGAAGTACCAATAGAGTACTCAATAAGTCAGAACTACCCTAACCCATTCAACCCGACTACAAAAATAAAATTTGCTTTGCCGAAAACGGCACTCACAAAAATACTACTTTACGATCTTCTCGGCAGAGAGATCCAGACATTAATCAATAAAGAGGTTAAAGCAGGTTATCATGAGATTAGTTTCGATGTGCACAATTTACCAGGTGGTGTCTATTTCTACAGAATTCAATCCGGAGATTTTGTTCAATCTAAAAAAATGATCTTAATGAAATAACAAGTTGACATAAATATCCAGTGGACCGCGTCAGCGGTCCGCTTTTGTCAATATTTGAAGGTTGTCCTAAAATCGAATGTTCAGAAATTTTCATTCGGCGAGCGGAGAAGACCCATAATAATGCCTCAGGGATTGGAAAATTCAGCATTGTGAAAATCATTCTATAATAACCGATTCGAAATCTTTAATATAGGAGAAATACAATGAATTCGTCAATAGCATACACTCATGAAAGAGTCGGCATCCAGAACGCATTTCTAATACATGTCTATAATTGGATGGCATTTGGCCTGGCTGTCACTGCGATCGTCTCATATATGGTGGCCTCCAATCAGACTTTGTCTTCCCAAATTTATGGAAACGGAGCAATTTTCTTTGGCTTGATTATTGGTGAATTGGCACTTGTGTTTGCTTTGAGTGCAGCTGTTAATCGAATAAGTGCCTCAACAGCAACACTGATGTTTTTCGTTTACGCAGTACTGAACGGAGTTACTCTTTCCATTATCTTTCTGGTTTACACACAATCTTCTATTGCATCAACATTTTTCATTACTGCTGCAACTTTCGGGGCGATGAGCCTGTACGGCTACTCAACGAAAAAGGATTTGACATCGTGGGGCAGCTTTTTATTTATGGGATTGATCGGAATTATTCTATCTTCAGTTGTGAATCTATTTATGCACAACCAGGCTTTGTACTGGGTGATAACGTATGGCGGTATTTTTATTTTCGTGGGACTGACTGCATACGATACACAAAAATTAAAGAAAATGGCATTTGCAGACTTTGGAGATGAAGAAATCGAACGTAAAGCATCGGTTATCGGCGCCCTCAGGCTCTATTTGGATTTTATCAATCTGTTTCTGTTTTTTCTGAGACTCACCGGCAGGCGGAGATAGAATTGACATTTCATTTTTAACTATTCCAAAAAGTTAGATATCCATACTCAATGAGGTATCAAATAACTATGAATCAAGATCTGGATTCAATTGCAATCAATGAAATACAAATCATTTTATCGGAGAAGCGAACCTCCCTTTCGATACCGAGAACGGGTATCGCAGTTTTTGCATTACCGCTTTCTGTGCTGAGTATTCTCATTGCAACATCAAAAAATTATAGTGTAATGCATGTACTGCATTTTATTCTGCCATTATTTTTCCTGTACCTCAGTTTAATTGTATTGGCATTTTATCTTGTATTTAAAGCCATTAAAAGAATATATCATTACGATCATTTGATCGATAAATTAAAACAAAAATCGAAAATGCTTTCCGAAATAATTGAGTGAAAATTTAATTTGATAAAATGTTAATGCTTATAATATCCCCTCGGAATGAGAAACAAACCCATTTAAATTAGGGACAAATTTTAAGAAATCTAATAACGGAACAACCTCATGGCTTGTTTCGTTATCAATTCAACACGGATGTGTCGGGGAAATCAATCCTGACAGATTAAATTAAATGATATTATTAACCACAAGGGTGAATCCAACATGATAGAAAAAGGCCATGTTGTCCGAATCGAGGGAGACAGAATCATTGTCGAACTGGACCATAAAGGTGGATGCGCGCACTGCAGTATCAACCATTGCTGCACCAGTACAATCACACCAAAACGGCAGCTAAATTTAAAACATCCCGGCTCACCCTTAAAATCGGGGGATTGGGTGGAAATTGAAACTCCCGCAAGGAGTCTCCTCTCTGCTGCGCTTCTTGTATTCATTTTACCTCTGATCATTTCGACCGCCGTCTATATCGCTGTCATGAATTTATCAAACCACTCAGGTCTGGCTCTCCTTTCCTTCTTTGCAAGTTTTGTTTTTTCCATAGGATTCGTCGCAGTGATCGACCGCACAATTGGAAAGAGCCGCTTTTTTGAACCCGTTATCATCAGGAAAACGGTAAAAGAGTACACTGTCATTCCAACTTGCCGGGATGACGATCAATAAAATTACTTGAAAAATATCGATTAAGATAGTATTTTAAACTATCCGGAGCAGGTGATCCAGGTAACAGGGATCGTCTGATTTGCAATGAAGATTGATCATTCTGCAAAGGGGTGAACGTGCAGGAAAAAGAAACGTCTATGGAAACCCTGTTCATGTGGTCATGGGGAGACGAAGAAATTGAGGACTTGAAATTGCTAAAGTCTCAATTGAACGCAATCGGCGAAAAGGGCTTCTCTGGCATCGCTGTATCGTTGAACCGAACGCGCTATGAACTGAACGAACCGAAAGTCATCAGAGCCCTCTCTCAATCGAGCCTGTGGGCATCCGACCGTAAAATGTCCTTTTTAATTCAGGCCGATCCGCGCCGTTCTTCACGATCTTTAATCAATGAAACCGGTGAAAAAACGCGGACCCTTCTTTTAATGCGTAATCCGGATAAATATTTCAACCGAAAAAATATCAATATAACCAAAGTAAAAAACAACCGTTTCGAACTTAGATCCCATTATCCGCAGTTTGAATCCTTTCCGTTCATCCAGGACCGGGCTCTCTCATTCAATCCTGTTCGGCTGGAAAAGGCCTTCCTTTTTCAAATGAAGGATGGTTTGGTCATGAACGATACTGTGATGGATATCACTGCGAGTTCACGTTTTTGTCCCAATATTTCCAAAGGCTATGTGGATGTTTTTGGAGAGATTCTGATACCCAAAGGAGAAACATGGTGGGTTCTGGCATTCCCCATGTTCGACACCAATCTATACGATTACGCTGGCAGGGAAAGCAACGATTTGATCGGTAAAATTGCGGAAGATCTTTTTGATGCGGGCACATATATAGACGGCATTCTTTGGGATAAAATCAGCTATAACGGAGATATCGGGAGAATTTCTGTCAGCCCGTCGATTTACAATTCATTTAAAGCAGAATTCGATTATGACCTCAGGGATGTTTTGTATGGATTGGTTTTAAATGTGGATGACCAATCCCATGTCCGAACACGGCACGATTACCGTACATTGCTTCAAAATTTAGCCTTCGATGCCCAAAAAGATTTTTATCACAGAGCGCACAGTTTTTTTGGTGAACTAAAAGTAGGAACACTGCATAGTTTTTACTGGCATAATCATCATACAAATCCGTGTTGTTACAGCGATCCCTGGCAGGGTCTCGACAGTGTCAATATTGGATTGAGCAGGCTGGAAAAAATAAAAAATGGACTGGACCGAACAAAACATCTGCTTTCCATGATGGCAATAACCAAAAGTTTGGGGATTTTTTCACAGAATAAAACAGCTTTCTCTTCCCTGCCGGACAACGTATTCTCTTTCAAGGAAATCACATTTATTCAGGATTTAATGGCTTTATTTTCAATTCACTTGATTTATCGTGAGCCCGTTACTGCCGGAGATGATTTCAGACTACCGGGGAAATCCGTTCCGCTTTCAAGTAGGCCTGTTTGGAAAGAAATGAAAAAAATAAACGCAAGATCCCGCCAAATAAGGAAAATCACAAATTTCACATTTCCTGAAGCCAATGTCCTTTTCGTTTATCCGGTTGAAACGATTACTTCTCTGGACTGCGAAGAAGCCGAAGCCATGTTTCATTCGGTGCATCAATTGATAGGGACATTGATTTCGAGCGGCATTCAACTGGATGTTATCTCCGCATCTTTATTAAAAAAGTGCCGGCTTTCCTCAAATTCACTGTACGTAAACGGAAGAAAATATGAAGCTATGATTTATCCCCATCCGGAGGTCCTCTCCCCTAAAACACTTGAAATTCTTTCACTGTTAGACAAAATCAAGTTCCCCCTATTTTTGGGCGGAAGACACCCGAAATGGACAACCCGCGGAAAACGAATTCCCCACACCTTTCCGATCAAGTTCAATCCTGAAAATAAAGATTTAAACGATCTTTTGAACGATGGGATTCACAGACTTTTCAAGATACCGGAAAATGCGCTCGGCACACTGATCAAAAAATCTGATGAGTTACTGTTCCTGCTTCATCCCGAAAAATCGGGCGGCTCTTTTAAAGGGGAAATTCAGTATAAAGATTTTTCCTTTGATGTGCCGAGGAGTTCAAAATTGATCATCTTCCGGAAAAGAAAAAGCAAACCTGTGGAAAAAATATTATAAGAACCTTTTTCTCAAGAAAATTGTATCGTTCCCGATGATCAATTCGGATCACTCTTTGACATAATTTTTTTTCGAAACTTCTGATAACTTTACTGCTCAGTGTTTAACAATCAATAACACGAATTATTCTTTAACTTTATACTTTTGGGAATACTTTTTAGACAATCCGACCGCATGGATATAGCATCCTTCCGGATCCGTAATCCCTTTGAGACAGTACAGATTCCGGTATCGAGATTCCTCGCGATCACGGCGGTCGATCACATCGGTCAGTGTCCCCCACCGGCACTCGAGACACTGGCCCGTCTGTTCTTTCAGAAGTGTGGCCGTCTTCACTGCGACAAGGGCTTTCTCATCGGTCCAGGGAAATCCCCAGCCTTTTTTCATGATTTCTATTTTCTTGGGTCGGTGAACGATCAATCTCCCCCGGTCTTCCCGGATCTCCCCAATCAGCTCAATCCGCATCTTCGGAACGAAACAGTACTGCTTCATCATTTGTTTTGAGACACGGATATAAAATGTGTCCTTCAACATATCCTGACCGATAAAACCATTTTTGATAATGAGCAGGTAACCGGAAACCCTGAGATGGCGCTCTCCGGGGAGCAGGACAGTTTCAACCCGGGGTTTGATCGTTCTGATCCGGCCGGCAATGTTTAATGATTTAAACCTGACAGCTTCAAGCCACGTCTCAAACTCTTCGAGATCTTCTAAAAATCGGTTATATGCTTCTACTGTTAGAACCATCTCGGGCTGAAGATGCACTTTCTCTTCAATATAGTAAGTGCATCCCTTGCATAACCTCCCAACATAGGTATATCCGGAAACACAGCGGCGCCCCTTTTCTAAAAGTCCGCAGCGCCAGAGAAAATAGAGACAGCCCCCAGGATAACACGCTTTTTCCTTAAGCACATGATAAACCGAAACCCTGCCCCCAAAATGCCGGTGCGCATCCTGGCTGCATCTGAAAACATCCAGCCGTTTATACTGGTTGATATATCTCATCGTGTGATAACAAATGAATGATGGAAAGAAAAATTATATCAATGTTTGAAAATCCGGAACTACTCCTGTGTACGGTCATTCTCGTACAGTTGGTTCCTTCTGGCTTCTAAAAGATTGTTCTCATCACCGCGGTATTCGGCGGCAGTCTGAATCTCAATTGTTTTCCTCGATGCCATCTTGTACAGCGGCTCAATCTTCTCCCGCCAGTCGATATCTCTGAGAAGATGATGATCAATAATTATACTAATAAGTTTTGTTTTCTCGATGAGGATGTTTAGCCTTTGTAAAATCTGATCCAAAGATTCCTGAGAATCCTGGTGCTCCTGTAAATAGGTCACTGGGCCATCCAGATAAAGAATATCCGGACTCTGTTCGAAGATAAACTCCATGGATGCATCATGGCACGGCCCCTGTACATCGGAGGAAAACAAAAACTTTCTTTCCCCTTTTTGAACAGCCACTTCGATCACATGTCCCTTGAGATCATTCTCGCCATGTGGTACAGGAGGAGAAAAAAACAGCCGGGTTGCACCGAAATCGTACTCTTTTCCGTCAATATAGCGCACTTCGCTGGGACGTTTTTTAAGAGATTGAAGAAATGCAAAAGCCCGCTTTCTCTGTTTCAGGTTGATATTTTTATTGGGATCCTTCACCAAAAGAATTTTCCCTTGATACATTTCGGCCAGTTCCGGAATAAAATGGTCAAAGTGATAGTGTGTGATAATGATTACATCGGCCGAAGCAGCGTACAGTTGAATCCTCTCGCGATGCTTTTTCATGCACCATGTTTCCAGAGGATGAGGAGAAAGTCCGTAACGGTAGGATCCGACATTGGCCCCGGGATCGATAAGCAGGTTGATATCTCCTGTCTCAACAAAAGTCGCCATCGACCGGCTTCCCATGGATTCCGCAGCCAGCGGCGTGATTTGCAGCTGTCCTTCCATCATCATGCACCAATTAAAAAGGGTCTTGAGAATTTAACTGCCTGTTAGCATAAGCACTAAAAACCCAAGACCCGAAACCGTTATCTTTAAAATTTACGTTCCGATTTTCCAGGAAGAAAGATATTCTTTCTGTTCTTCGGTCAGTTCATCGATCTCCATGCCCATGGATTGAAGTTTTAATCGCGCTACCCAATCCTCAACCTCACCGGGGACATCATGCACTTTGACTTCCAGGCCCTTTTGATTTTTAACGACCCATTCGCTCATCAAAGATTGCGTTGAGAAACTCATGTCCATTACGCTGGCGGGATGGCCCTCTGCGGCGGCTAGATTGATGAGACGCCCTTCGGCAAGAAGATAAACCTTTCTGCCGTCAGCAAGCACATATTCATCCACAGACGCCCTGACGCCTTTTCTGACTTCCTTGGCCATTTTCCCAAGAGATTGGATGTCGATTTCCACATTAAAATGCCCTGAATTGGCCACGATGGCACCGTCTTTCATCACCTTGAAGTGTTCTTCCCGGATCACATTGATATCGCCGGTCAATGTACAGAAAAGGTCTCCGATTTTTGCGGCTTCGATCATCGGCATCACCCGATATCCGTCCATGGCGGCCTCAATCGCCTTGACTGAATCCACTTCGGTCACGATCACATTGGAGCCCATACCCTTGCATCGCATGGCGAATCCCCGCCCGCACCAACCGTATCCGGCAACCACCACATTTTTCCCCGCCAACAGAATGTCTGTCGCACGGATGATCCCGTCCACAGTAGACTGGCCGGTGCCGTATCGATTGTCAAACAGATTTTTCGTCTTGGCATCATTCACGGCGATGACAGGAATTTTCAATGAGCCGTCTTTGGCCATGGCCCGAAGCCGAATCACGCCTGTTGTGGTTTCTTCCATACTTCCAAGAATGGTTTTTGCCTGTTCGGGATAATCGAAATGAATTGTGGAAACCAGATCTGCTCCGTCATCCATCGTGATATGCGGTTTGATTTCGATGGCGGTACGGATGTGACTATAATAAGTATCCTTGTCCTCGCTTTTGATGGCGTAAACAGAAATGCCATAATCTTTCACCAGCGAAGCGGCAACATCATCCTGGGTCGACAGGGGATTCGAAGCCACGAGACACATTTCAGCGCCACCGGCCTTGAGCGTTTTCACCAGATTGGCAGTCTCCGCGGTGACGTGAAGACAGGCCGACAACCGTTTCCCGGCAAAAGGTTTCTCTTTGGAAAACCGTTCCTTGATCAGCCCGAGAACGGGCATGTCCCTTTCGGCCCATTCAATGCGCCTCTTTCCTTCGGAGGCAAGATTGATATCTTTGATATCGTAATTCATTATTCTCCTCAAGTTAATTCTTCAATACGGTCTGTTTTTTCCCAGGTAAATTCAGCCTCTTCCCGTCCGAAATGTCCATATGCAGCTGTTTTTCTATAAATAGGTCTCCTTAAATCAAGACGCTCGATCATGCCGGCGGGTGTCAGATCAAAAACTTTTCTCACTTTTTCTTCCAGTTCTCCATTCTGGAGTTTCCCGGTTCCATTGGTATTGATCATAATCGAAACCGGTTCTGCCACGCCGATCGCGTAGGCAAGCTGAACCTCACACTGATCCGCCAAACCCGCCGCTACAATATTTTTAGCCACCCATCGAGCCGCATAGGAAGCCGAGCGATCCACTTTTGTCGGATCTTTACCCGAAAAAGCCCCTCCTCCGTGGCTTCCATAGCCGCCATATGTATCGACGATGATTTTTCTTCCGGTTAATCCGGTATCTCCGTGCGGTCCTCCAACGACAAAGCGTCCGGTTGGATTAATATGATATTTAATTGTTTTCTCATCTAAAAATTGCGAAGGAATAATCGGCTTGATGACATGTTTGATAATATCGCTCCTGATCTGTTCCATGGTCGGCTCGGGATCATGCTGAGAGGAAATCACAACTGTATCGACATTGACGGGCTTGCCATCTTCATACATGACAGTGACCTGGCTCTTTCCATCGGGCCTGAGATAATTGAGAATGCCTTCTTTTCTCACCTGAGCCAAACGCATCGTGAGTCTATGGGCAAGCATAATCGGAAGAGGCATCAGTTCGGGTGTTTCTTTCGTGGCAAATCCGAACATCAGTCCCTGATCCCCCGCACCCTGGCGGTCCACACCCAGGGCGATATCCGGCGACTGTCTCTGAATGACATTCATGACGGCGCAACTTTCATAATCGAATCCGTAGGTGGGATCAATATATCCGATCTCTTTGATAAGCTGTCGTACCAGATCGGGAATTTCGACATAGGTTTCTGTGGTAATCTCACCACCCACCATCACCAAACCTGTGGTCAGAAAGGATTCGCAGGCCACGCGGCCGTAGGGATCGTCTCGGAAAACCGCATCCAAAACCGCATCTGATATTTGATCTGCCATCTTATCAGGATGACCTTCTGTTACCGATTCTGAAGTAAAATAGTAATGACTCATATTTTTATCCCCTATCTATAAAAACTTTGTAATTATGATTTTTCTGCTAATAATTTTTTAAACAGATCTATTTTCGATATTTTCGTGGGATCCACCTGATTGAAAATCGCCAGATAATAACTGACCCAGTCCCCGAAATTGATTAAATAAACCATTCTTTCAAAAAACGTGTCGCCTTTCCCGGCAATTTCAATAATATCGTTTTTATCCTCTTTCATGATTTTTTTAAAGATTTCCATCCGTTTTAAAATCTGCGGATGATCTTCGGAATCGGACAGCACAATTGGCACCAATCTGGAAAGTATCTTTTCTGTACTTGCTATTTTCTCCCAGCCGACAATTTCATTGTGATTCATTTCCGGAAACGGCTGAAAAAATGCATGAACCTTGCTGTTTTCATTCAACTGGGTTTTCCAGCGATATCCAACAAATTCGAAACGACTCACAGAGGCATAGATCAAAGGGACTTTCCCGAAGAGTTGTTTTGCAGTATAGAGCGGGAGATTTTCCTGATGACCGATATCGCTCCAAATCCGGCCCTTTTCCGTGATCATCGATGCCGCTTTTTCAATTGCTTGACGGGATAATTCTCCAATACCAATACGATGAAAAATCTGAAGCAGAACTCCGAGGCTAAATCCCAGAGCTGCTCTCGGAGGATAACCGGGGATCAGTTGAAAACGCGGATAATTATTTTTTCGCGCGATCTGTTCAAGCTGTCCGCCGGAAGTGATGCAGATGATCCTGGCACCTTTTTCAACGGCCTGTTCGGTGGCTGAGAGCGTCTCCTCTGTATTGCCCGAATAACTCGATGCGATAAAGAATGTTTCCGAATTAACAAACTCGGGAATCCGATAACCTCGATTCACGATTATTGGGGCCGAAAGCGCTTCGCTGTGGATGGAACGGATCATGTCTCCTGAAATAGCCGATCCGCCCATTCCCGAAAAAACGATGTGCCGGATTTGGGATAAATCGATATCAGCTCTGGTACTTTCCGCGATTTCCCATCCCTTACGCAGCTGTTCCGGAAACTCGACAACCTTTCGAAACATGTCATCGGAATCAAGACGGGCAATCATTTGTTTGCTGATTTGAATCATTCATTCCTCATCCAACTTGCCTTCTAACAGTCCGGCTAAAGCCTCAATGGCTTCTTTTTCGTCTTTACCGTCTACACGAAGCTCGATCTTGCTTCCCTTCTCTGCTGCTAACACCAGCACTCCCATAATGCTTTTCCCGTTGACTTCAATCCCGTCCTTGCTCATCATTACCTGAGCCTGGAATTTTGAAGCAATCTCGACAAATTTGGCAGCCGGCCTTGCATGAAGCCCGTACCTGTTCCGAATCACCAGACTGCGCGTAATCATATGAATATCCTCAAAGGAGTTTTAATGGTACTAAAAATCTCGATAAAAATCAAGTTTAAAATCCTCTTCCATTCCGGCTGTTGTGATAACCTGCTAAGAAACTCTGTTTTTAATTTTTAAAGACATTTTTTTCAGACCGTCCGTGGCTTCGTTGCTTTTCAGAGAGTTTAAATTATGCATTGCATCGGACATCAACATTTCAATCTCTTTTTGTGCCGCCGAAAAAGTACCCGTGTCCCGAAACAGCTTCCTGACCTGTTCGATTCCGTTTGTCCGGACAGCTGTTTTCCCCCAGTAATCGAGAAATCGAATTTTTTCTTTCTCTCCGGCATGATTAAGAAAATGAATGGTCAGATAGGTCTTCTTTTTCTCGATAATATCACTCCCGATAGGCTTTCCGGTAATTGATGTTTCCGAAAAAACATCGAGCATATCATCCTGGATTTGAAAAGCCGTCCCGAGTGCTTTCGCAAATTGTCTGAGAGATCGAATTTCCTGTTTGGAACCGTCCCCGATGATTCCACCTGCGATACAGGCCACTTCGACTAGTTTGGCCGTCTTTTTTTCGATCATCTCCCGGTATTCCCGAATCGTGACATCGTCCCTGTTTTCAAATTCCTTGTCGAGTGCCTGTCCTTCGTGCAGCACCATCAATCCTTCTGTAATTTCTCTTGTTAAGTTTAAGATTTCTGGATGATGCGTGCTTAATAGGGATTGATAAGCCAGAATCAACAGTCCGTCACCGGCAAGAATCGCCGTGGATTCGTTCCATTGGTTATGCACCGTAGGCTTTCCGCGCCGGGTTTCATCGTGATCCATAATGTCATCATGAATAAGCGTAAATGTATGAAACAGTTCAAGAGCAGCAGCGACAGGAAGACTTTTTTGAACATCGCCTCCAACCGCCCCGCATGAGAGAGCGACAAGAAGCGGCCGGATGCGTTTCCCGCCGGAATCCAGCAGATAGGTCATTGGAAGGTACAACCCAGGAGGATTTCTATTTACAAAAAGGGCCTGAATCTCCGCTTCGATTTGCTGTCTCAATGTCTCAATATATTTATTAAAATCCATACAGTGCTACTGTCATTCGGGAAATATCTGTGATTTCTTTTCTATGACATGATCCCGGCGCAGATCGTTTATCGTCCGGCTGCCAGTGAGAAACATAACGGTTTTCAGTTCTTCGTGCCAGGACTCGATTTCAGAAACCAGTCCCGCGGTTTTCCTTTCAATCAGCACTTTCAGCAGCGGGAGAGCGGACCCGCACAATTCGGCTCCCAAAGATAGAGCCTTGGCTACTGTGATGCCGTCATAGATACCCCCGGAAGCAATGAACTTAACTCCTCTGATTTTCCGTACCTTCTCCAGGGAACTTGCCGTCGAAATACCCCAGTCCCAGAACTTCAATGCTTTTTTATTCGGATGGACCCTGTATGATTCGATACCGGCCCATGATGTTCCTCCCGCTCCGGCAATGTCGATACAGGTTACACCGGCTTTGGCCAGCTTTTCGGCCACTTCTCTTGAAATACCGCAGCCGATCTCTTTCACGATAACAGGAACGTCCAGACCCTGAATGAGCGTCCGAATCCCCTGAAGAACTCCCTTAAAACACTTGTTTCCCTCAGACTGGAGTATCTCCTGCAGGGGATTCAGGTGAACAACCAGACCGTCCGCTTCGATGAGATCGACGATTTTCTGAATGGAATCGAGGTCTTTGATATTCCGGATCTGGCATGCGCCGATATTCGCCAGAATTACTAATTCCGGAGCTGTTTTCCGGACAATCCGAAAACTCTCCAGATGATCGCTGTTCTCGAAACTCTGCCTCTGGCTCCCGATGCCGAGTGCTATACCAGTCGCTTTGCACGCCTCGGCCAGGTTTTGATTGATCGAAAGCGCGCCTTTAAAACCGCCTGTAACCGCAGAAATCATAAATGGGAAGGAAAGCGTTTTACCCAGAAATTCAATTTTTGTATCCACTTCGTCGTAATCCAATTCCGGCAGGGCGCAGTGAATGAAATCGTAATTCTCGAAGCCCGTGGTTTTTTTTCGAAAAGCCACCGGTTTACCGAGAGCGATTTTTATGTGTTCCGATTTTCTTCTTGAAATATCCATTTCATCCCCAAACAATGCCTTTACAAAATAAAAATCCATGCGAAAAAAGCAAATAAATTCTTTTATAATATAGAAATGTCGAGATTTTTCATCCCGACATTTATCAAAACAGTCCCGACAATTACAATGAATGGATCAATATAAAATACCCGATTCATTTTTTCACTATAACCGACGGAATAATATACCGATCCAGAAGGTTGATAAGCGTCTCCATATGTTTCTTTCCATATTGGGTATACGCATCCATTGTGGACACAACCACCATGTTCAGTTCCGGAATATTCAATATACACTGTCCGCCCAGACCGGACGCAAAATAAATCTCATACTCGCTCATTTTTCCTGTCCACCACTGGTATCCGTAACCGATATCGGTCATTTCCTTCCACGAAGTCGTAAATCCTCTTTGATTCGTCGTCGACTCCTGCACCCATTTTTCAGAAACGATCTGGCGGTTGCCAACCCTCCCTTTCTCGATATAGAGAGTGCCAAGCCGCGCCATATCTCTGGGTGTCATAAATAGTCCGGCTCCTCCCAGTGTGAGATCATTTTGATCATGAATCCAGGCGACGTATTCAATCCCAATAGGATTTAAAAGCACTTCCATGGCAAAATCGTACATGCTTTGTTTTGTGGCTCGCGTTATGATACCCGATAAAATATGGGACCCATGCGTGGAATAGAGAAATTTCGTTCCAGGGGTGAATCGGAGTTTTGAACTCAGAATGGCTTGAAGATAATTGGGGCTGGAATCAATTTCCTTTCTGATATTTTTTTCACTGTCAAATCCGGACTGCATGGTCAGCAACTGTTTGATGGTGATCTGTTTCTTTGAAGAGTCCTGATCAGATTGCAATAGATCAGGGAAATAGATTGCCAATTTCTGATTGACATCTTTAATAAAGCCCCTGTCTATTGCGATGCCGACCAAAGCAGATGTAATACTTTTGGTCAAGGAATACAAAGGATCCATCGCATACATATCCCGGCCATTATAGTATTCTTCAGATACAATCTTTCCGTTCCGCACCACCAGGAGACTGTAATAAAAACCCAATATACGCGCTTTTTTAAATGCCTTGTTAAGAATTTTTGGATTCATTCCCTCCTTTTCAGGAGGTGAAACTTCCCATGGAGCTACCGAAGGGGCTTTATAGAAACCGTCGGTTTTTTCAATCTGTGCTTTTAATGAAAACGAGACGAACACAAAACCGAATAGCCAGATTAAAAACGCAAATTGATGTACTTGTTTTATCATTCAAAGAAGCTCAATCAAGACTACAGCTCTCTCTGTAAAATTTATAAGATATCCTTTTTTTCTGTCTCCGGTTTCCGGT
>CAZTZL010000041.1:0-2878 GCA_964617625.1 uncultured bacterium | reverse complement strand
TCCCCTGTTTACTGACCCTTACTGCCAACTGTATACTATCTACTATATACTACATACGATATACCATATACTGTTTTTAATCATTTTACCAGCAGCAAATTCAACTCATCCACCGTCTGATCAAACAATTTCAGTGCTGACTCGATGGCCTCGGGTTTAGTCAAATCGAGTCCCGCTTCCCGCAACAGCATCAGCGGTGGTTTGGAACAGCCGCCTTTCAGCATACCCAGATAGGCATCTTTCGCTTCGGGGCCTTCGTTCTGGATCTTTTCAGCAAATGCGATCCCCGAAGAAAGTCCCGTCGCATAGGTGAACACATAGTATTTGTAATAGAAATGGGGAATATAGGACCATTCAATGGCATCATCTTGATCAATTGTATAATTCGGCCCGTAGTAGGTTCGAAGCAGCTCGCCGTAAATCCCGTTTAATTTTTCGGCATTGATCGGCTCTCCGGCCTCGGCCAGCTGATGCAGTCTCAATTCAAATTCGGCAAACATGGTCTGTCTGTAAATGGTCGTCCGGATCGTCTCCAGCAGTTCGGATAAAAACCACGCTTTCTCCTCCTTCGATGAAGCGTGTTCGATCATGTACCGGGAGAGAAGCGCCTCATTGCAGGTCGAAGCGATTTCGGCCAAAAATGGAACATAGCGATAGGAGAGATAGGACTGATTGTTCATGGCATAATAACTGTGCATGGCATGGCCGAATTCGTGGGCAAGCGTGGAGACATCGTTGAAATCGTTCTGATAATTCATCTTGACATAAGGATGCACACCATACGTGGAAGTCGAAAAAGCGCCGCTGTTTTTATCTTTGCAAGGGTAAACGTCTATCCAACCGTTGGCGGGATTCATGCCAAATTTTATTTGATGGATGTAATCTTCACCCAGGGGTTTCAGAGCATTCAGGATATATTCCGCACCCCGGTCATAATCCATTTCAATGCTCTTTTGCTCCACCATCGGCACATATAAATCATACAGATGCACCTGGTCAAGGCCCAAAACCTTTTTTCGGAGATCGATGTATTTATGCAGCGGCTCCACATGGGCACGGACCGTATTGATCAAATTCATATAAACAGCCGGATCGATATCATCCTTATCCAGATAAGCTTCCAAAACGCTGTGATAACCGCGGGCGCGGCTGAGAAACCAGCTGAATTTGGCCTGTTCACCCAGTGTGGTGGCAAATGTATTTTCAAGACTTTTCAATGTGCCGAACATGGCAGCCACGGTCTGCCTGCGCACGTTCCGGTCGGGCGACCGGCGGAGAGGGCCGTAATTGGCAAACGTGAGCTGAACTTTTTTCCCGTCCGCGCCGATAATGGAAGGGAGGGTCATGTCGGATATCAGGGCAAGAAACGCCTTTTCGACTGCGGAGGGCAGTTCATTTAAATCGATCTGCGCCCACAAATTATCACCGGCCATTGAAAGCAGTTTTTCTTCTCCCGGAGATAATACCCTGCTTTCGCGCCGCCGTAGACTCTGGATATAAGGAAGATATTCCTTTAGCGCCGGTTCTTTTTCCAGTGCCTTTTTCATCTCTTTTTCCGAAAATCCCAGCACAGCCTCCCGGAGCACTCCGCCCTCCTGCATCACTTTTTCCGTAAGATTCAAAGCGAGGCTGTGATGTGCAATCACATCCTGATTGGTGGAGGCCACATCCTTCTGCATGTTGGCATAAAGTGTCAGCCGGTTGATTTTATCATCAAGTTTGAAATAGGCTTTCATGTATTGTGCAAGTCCCTTGGGCGTATTTAGACCGGGATGCAGGTCTTTCAGTGTATCGAGGTCTTTCTGGCATTGAGCGATCTCCTCGGACCATTGCTGATCGCTCGGACAAAGGTCTGTGAGGTTCCATTTGTATATGGCCGGAATTTCGGACCGGGACATATTCGCATCCGGTTGAATCGGCGGCAGATTTTCGTACGGCCCATCCGAAGCGAAAACACCCACTGTCAGGACAAAGACAGCAAGTATTAAATAAATTTTCTTACGCATAACTTCCTCCGGTTTTTGGTTGAATAAAAGGATAATGGATTGTAAAACAACTCATAAATTGTTACGGTGATTGTCTGCCCCGGGTTTCAAAGAAGATATTTTCTATTATAATAGAGCAGTTAGAAAAAACTCGATCTACAGATATCATCATTTTCCGTGCAGCGCGAAGAGTGCGATCCCGGCTGCCACGGATGCATTCAGGGAATTGATCCGGCCTTTCTGGGGAATGGCAGCCACAAAATCCGCCTGATTCAGAATGAACTGCCCGACAGAACGGTCCTCCCCACCGATGACGACCAGAACTTTGCCGGACAATTTATCCCGGACTTCATGAATGTCCGTTTCACCGCTTCCGTCCAGAGCCACAACCTGATAACCTCTCTCCTTGGCGGTCTGAACATAATGGTTGGCGGTCGCATCCTTGGCAATGTCCAAAAATTCGGTCGCGCCGGCCGATACCTTCACCACCGACGGATAGATTTCCGGCACGCCTTTGAGGGACAGCAGAACCGTATGAAACCCGAAAATCTCCGCACTGCGCAGAATCCCGCCGATGTTGTGGGGATCTTCCACATTATCGAGAAGCAGAATTCTCGGCCTGTCCCAGAATGTTTCCGAGGATTGATAAGAATAGGGTTTTACCTTCAGGACCGCGCCCTGATGATCCCGGCTGCTCGCCAGGTCATTGAGCCGGCCCTTGTCCACCCACTGAATGGGAACGTTCATCCGTTCCAGATACTGGGAAAGCTTGCGTATTCTCGGCTGGTTGGAAGCGGCCTTGTTCAGGTAGGCTTCATAAACCGTCCGCCTGCCCGCGCGAACCACTTCGAAAGCAGGATTAATCCCGTAAATATATTCCCGGCTCGGTTTTG
>CAZTZL010000040.1:10236-26514 GCA_964617625.1 uncultured bacterium | reverse complement strand
CTCCCAATTAAACGACGCAAAACCAAATATCAAAATCCAAATGATAATTAAATACCAAATTACAAAATTCAAATAAATATTTTTAATATTTGGCATTTGTACTTTATTTGCATTTTGGACTTTGTCATTTGATTGTTTGTATGCTGTTATCAGAAATCCATTTCGAATTCAGAATGATCCATATTGCTCAGTCGATTATCCTATTCATCCAGTTCCAGTTGAAAGCCCTGCCCTTCTTTTTTGACCAGTTTCAGCAATTTGGATTCCGCTTCGTTTAATTTTTCAGAACAGTATTGGGCCAGCTCCATCCCTTTTTCAAAAGCCTTCATCGATTCATCCAAAGAAATTTCACCCTGCTCCAGCTTTTCAGCAATCGCTTCCAGTTCTTTAAAAGCTTCCTCAAAAGTAAGCGATTTCTTGCCTTTTGAAGCGGTCATATCAGGACACCTCCTCGATTTCTTCGACTTTTGCCCGGACCGACCCGTGTGCGAAACGAATCCGAATGGCTTCTTTTTCCTGAAGATCTATGGAGTGTTTCACAATGGTTCCATCTTTTAAACGGATTGTAATGCTGTATCCCCTTTCCATGATCGATCCGGGATCGAGCGCCCCGAGTTTTCCGGTCAGCCGATCGATTTCTGCCCTAATATCGCCGATACGATGCCGTTGTCCAGTTTCCAGTTTCCGGATAGTGTCATCGAGCCTCATCTGAAATTCCCGAATCCGGTCAGCCGGCCAGCGAAATCCATAGCTCTTTTCGATCATTCGGATGCGGTCCCTGTAAAATCCAATCCGGTCCTGAATGGACCGTTTTATACCGGTGACAGAATAATCAATGGTCTGCAGCAATTCATCTCGATTCTTGACCACCAGTTCAGCAGCTGCGGAAGGAGTCGGCGCACGGACATCCGCCGCAAAATCACTCAAAGAAAAATCGATCTCATGGCCGACAGCGGAAACAATGGGAATTCTGGATTCGAAGACAGCGCGAACCACAATCTCTTCATTGAATGACCACAGGTCTTCCATCGACCCACCGCCCCGTCCGATGATCAGGACATCAGCCTCTCCGTATTCGTTCAACTCGCGTATGCCATCGGCGATTTCCCGGGCAGCTTCTTCTCCCTGAACACGGACCGGCCGCAAAATAATTTTTACAGATGGAAACCTGCGATGAATTACGCTGACAATATCCCGTATGGCCGCACCCGTGGGTGAAGTGACAACACCGATCCGTTCGGGAAAAGCAGGCAGTGGTCTCTTGTGTGCCGTATCAAACAGCCCCTCTTCCTCCAGACGGCGTTTCAATACTTCGAAGGCCGCCTGCAGTTCTCCGACTCCGGCCGGCTGAAGCCGGACCACATCCACCTGATATCGTCCCTGGCGTTCATAAACGGTCAAACTTCCAAAAACCAAAACCTTCAAACCATCCACAGGTTCAAAAATGAGATTCTGATTTCTGCCGCGCCACATCACACAATTAATTTGGGCTTCAGAATCTTTCAGTGAAAAATAGCTGTGTCCGGATGAATGTTTCTTGAAATTGGAAATTTCCCCCTCGATCCAGAGCGGAGGGAATCCTTGCTCAAGAGTGATCTTAATTTCGCGTGTTATTTCCGAAACGGAATAAACCCTCCTTTCGGAGGGTTTCGATTCATTCAAAAAAGGATCTTTATGAATAAATGCTCTCATTTCTCATTTCAATTTTTTCTTGTGCCTGTTTTTGCGAAGCCTTTTCTTACGTTTATGGGTCGCTATCTTATGGCGTTTTCGTTTCTTACCGCTGGGCAAACACCATCCCTCCTTTCCTACTCATCTATATTCAGGTTATCCAATTCAGAAAGAATATCCGTTTGTTTTTCAGTGACGGTCTTAGATACAAATTTCCCGCTTTTTTTCAGCCCTTCCAACACATATGCCTTCAATTGAGGAGAAGGTTTGAAATCTGGAACAACACGGTGCGGAATATGCATCATCTTTCCTGTTCTGGGATTGGCCACGTGTTTTTCCTGCCGCTCTCTGAGACAGAATGTGCCGAACCCTCTGAGTTCGACATGTTCTCCGCTTTGCAGAGCATAACCGATTGTGGCTAAAAACCCATCCACAACGGCTCCGGATTCTATCTTTGTAAGACCCGTTCCTTTTGCTATGATATTGACAATTTCCGCTTTTGTCATGTCATACCCCCGATATCCAAAACCAACCAAGAAAAATCATAATTGATAATTCAGTGTAACGCTGCTCAAGCCCTTAACAATACTTTCGGCCTTCTGAAAAATCAAATCGAAAAGGCTGGCCCGGCGCTGCTGCAATTTTACGACATCCGGTTTTCCGCTGATGCCGCCAAGTTCCGCAGCGAGCAAAATCGCCTTTTCGTAGTCACCAATCAGATCGACCAGCCCGAGTTTTAACGCCTGCTGTCCCGTAAACACGCGGCCGTCTGCAATCCGAAGAACCGCTTTCTTTGAAAGCCCTCTCTCTTCAGCCACGACACTGACAAACTGGTCGTAGGCGTCATCCACCCAGGATTGAAGTTGGATCTTTTCCGCCTGAGTCATATCATGAAAGGGAGAGCCAATATCTTTATACCGTCCGCTTTTAACGATATCATACTTAACACCGATTTTGCCAAGCAATTCTCTGATATTCGGGAATTCCGCGATTACGCCGATGCTGCCCGTCGTAGTCCCGGGATTGGCCATGATCGTATCCGCGCCGCAGGCTACATAATACCCTCCGGATGCGGCCACACTGCCCATGGAAACGACAATCGGTTTCCCCGCATCACGCACCCGTTTGGCCGCTTCGTAAATTTCCTGGGAAGCCGCCACACCGCCGCCGGGGCTGTCTATACGGAATACAATGGCTTTGATCGATTTCTGATCTCCGAAATGCTTGAACTGGCCGACGATTTTCCGGGAATCATAAATCGGGCCCAGCAGTTCGATCACGGCGATCTTTTTTCCGCCCGGGGAGAAGCCGATGCGGTCGCTGTCCCCTTTGTAGGAAATATAATTTACCAGAAGAATGATCAGGAGAATGGAACCGGCCGCGATGGACAGCCCGATGATCCATTCTTTACGCTTTGTCAATTCGAACCTCACTCAAATAACTTACTATAGCCAAGGTTTTATTATAACTAAAATTGGGTAAAAAGTCAACCTAAAACATGACAGAACAAAAAGCCTGTTTGTTGTAAAACAAACAGGCTTTGATTACGATTATCGGGCAAATTCTATTTGAACGACCTGATGTTTTTATCTCGCAGAGGCTCCTGTCTCTACGACCAGGTCTCAAATTTTACATGATCAAGAGTCCTTTTGCGAAGCCAATCAACAGTCTCCGCTTTATTCAGCGCGTATTTCAAATATATTTGAATAATCACAAAATGGGGCTGTCTCTTCTGCTTTATCCGCTGAATTATAATAATCGATTCTTAGTCTAAATTTTCCGGTTTCTTCTTTATTACAATCGGCATACAGCGTAGCATTAATAGCATAATTTTTTGATGGCTCAACGGGAATAAGCTTTGGACCTTCAATTAGCATTCCCAACAACTCTGATTCATACCATTTATTATCGGAGGTATTTAATTTTTCAAGTCGCCCTGCGGAATTTATAGCAAACAGCAATAATTCCGCTCCTCCCCAAGAATCACCCACTTTGGAATAATATATTTTTGTCGAATTATTTTGAAGTTCACCCTGAATGACTATTAGTTTATTTTTTTCACTTTGCTGCCAGAGGTATATTATTTGATCAGTTTTAATGGTAAGTTTTCCGCTTCCCGAATCGGAATCTAAAATGCTTTTCTCTTTAATACAGGAAGCAATTATTAAAATATTTATTACTAACAAAACGTTGAAGTATTTAAACATAATTGCTCCCATTGTAATATTCTGCAAGGATAGGTACTTTTTCTATTCGACAAATTCGCTTTCCAAATGGATATCCCCTTTATCTCACGCCCAGGATGGATATCCTGGGCGATCAGTAGCCCCAGGGGAAAATCTATTCCGCCATCGAATCCAGAATGGAATTGGCTTCTTCCATTTCTTCCTTTGAAATTTTGCTGTCCTCATCAAAATCGAACGTTTTTAACAGGGCTTCCCTCTGGCTGCTGTTTTCCGAAAACAGAGCCCTCCGCTCCTTACTATTTTCCTTGTACAATCCTTGCCGCTCAGAGCTGTTCTCTTCGTAAAGCGCCTGAACCAATGCCTTGTTGTCAGCAACTTCGTCTTTGGAAAGCTTGCCGTCACCGCTTAAGTCTAGAGATGCTTTCAATTCCTTACGCTGACTGCTGTTCTCATCATAAAGGGCATGTCTTTGAGACTTATTTTCATTGAATGTATCTTTTCGTTGCTGACTGTTTTCGTCATAAAGATCGCTGCCTTTTTCCCCTTCGGTCCCTGTTTCCCCACCTTCTTTTTTCTCCAAGGCATCCTCGCCACGGACTTCATCGCGGCGTTCTTCCTTGCGTTCTCCTTCTCTATCCGTTCTGCGGTCAATTCTCCGATCCGTCGCCTCTTCACTTTGAATTGTACCATCTCCTCTTGCATCATCTCGTCGATCCGCTTTGCGGTCGGTCTCTCTGTCCGTCCTGCGGTCGATTTTGCGGTCGGTTTTTTTCTCTCTCTTGGAGCCATCTTTGGCATAAACGAAAGTGACCAATGACAAACAAAAGAAAACACTCATCAGGATTAGAAAATTCCTTTTCATAATGACCTCCTTTTTGGAAGGAGCATGACAGCTCCTTTTCGGTTACAAGTTAAACAGGGTTTCTATACAAATTTTATAAACCAGAGAGTAAAGGAAAGATTTTTTAAAATAATAGAAACTGCTTAAAAAATCAAGAGAAAGTCGAAAAATATTCTTATTTTAGCAACATAATTTTTTCTTATAAAAAAAGGCCTCTACGTTTCCGAGAGGCCTTTTTAAAATAATGAGAGTAATCTTATCCGATCATACTATTATTTCAATGAAATTTGATAAGTGTCGATATAAACAACGTTCTGCGGATTATCCGCCCAGATGGCGGTATAAAAATTTTCCGGCCAGTTCAAAAAGCGGGGACGGCAGTCTCCTGCAAATCCAGGACAGGAACCGGTAACTTCCGGAATTCCCGAATCCGGATGAGAATCCGACCACGCTGGGGAAATAGCAATACTGAAGTTCTTCCTCCCGGGTTCCCCATCTTTGTTTAAACCGGATCAGACTGGTTTCACTGTTGGGGGAAGCTCCGAACTCAAAGGCCCGGTAACCGTCGGCTTTGGATTTCTGAATAGCGTGCCAGAAAAGTAAAATATTCCCGCTGTATTCTTTAAATTGATGATCGGTCCCCATATATTCGGCATGCACAGTGGTTTTGTATTTAAAACACAAAAGACTGCTGACGGGCCGATCGCTGACCCTGGCTATGAAGATATCGAACATGCCTTTGGGATGAAGAATCTCCCACATGTTACGGAAAAACGTATAAGGCTGCGGGGGAATTCCGAATTGTTTCCGGGTCAGGCTGTGAAGCCGAAAGAAGGCTTTTACATCCGCTTCATCGGAAGCCTGCGAAACCGCGACTCCGCTCTTCTCCGCCCTCTGAATACGCTGCCGGACACACGTCCGGTCAAAAGACTTCCAGATCAGTTCCAGATCGTTTTCGAGATTCAGAACGTGATTTTTAAATCCGGAAAATACCTCAAATCCTTTTTCACGGAACATCTCGGATGAAAACCGTGTCCGGATCTGAATAAAAGATGCATTTCTGTTTTTCTGAATATTGAGCAGGTTATCGATCAACAAATGGATCCCTTCATCTGAGTGGACAAGCGGATCTGCGTAAATGGTAAAAGGCAATGCGATCAGCCTCTTTCCCGTCAGGACACTTTTGACAAAGAAGAAGGGGGCAAGACCGGCAATCTGGCCATCCTGTTCGATAATCGAATAGACCGGATGCACATGAGGAAACGTTTGATAGATGACTTTTCCCCAGACTGAATGATGATAGAAACTTCCCTGAGGATGGCTTTTTACGAAATGATCCCATCGCGGATCGGTAAGGGGATCGATAAGTTTGAACTCCATAGTCCCTGATACCAATTGATTGTTTTCGATACAGAAGGAAACGAGATTATTTAACCTTTTCCAACCATTCGGTTCTCCAAAAAAAGAAACAGCTTCTGTCGCATTTCTTAAACGGCCAGCTTCCGTTGCAAATCAATCCGTCAAGAATGACCATATTGGTGCACCGTTTCATTTTCATCGTTGTCTCATCCAGCATGTAATCCACTTTTTTATAAACCTGATAAGTTCCGCCGCAGTATTGCCACATTTCATCCATAAAACGGCATCCCTTATATCTTCGCCAGCCGTCCAGGGTTTTTAATATTTCCTCTTTGGATTTGACACGCGCTTCATCGCCCGGCTGCAATGTTTCCACATCCGGTTTTACGTTCGATTTGCTTTTTCTATTTATAAAACGGTTCAAGGTGTGATTGAGCAAAATCGCACGGTTTCTGAGAAACCGCATACTTCTTTTTCCAAAATGCAATATCCTTTTAAAGCAGGATAATTCTTCACCCATCAGGTGCAATTCATACAACTGACACACAGAAACCTCTAGTGGAAATGATCGGATTCAATATCACTTTTTCGGTGTCCTGCGAAGGCATTTTATTGTAGGACATTAATAATTCATATAAAAAAATATTACTATATCGAAAAATAATATTACTTTGAGCCTATTACACAGCGACTGAACTTTGACTATCCTTCTTCGACCCCTGTTTCTGCACTTCGGCCTGACCGGGCTGAACTGCAGGAATTCTTATTTTCACGACCATTTCTTTCCCGTTTTTGGATACAATTTCCAATTCTCCCCCAATAGATTTCACAAATGCCTGATAGATTTCTCTTCCCTGTTCTTTCTGTTTCTTCGCCATCCATGCGCCTCTTTTAAAGAGGGGATCCACTACTTTCATCAAATTCAACTCCAGCGTTTCCAAATTCGGGAATTGAATTGCGACAACATTCTTATCATTATAACTATTGGTTGTTATAGAAATTTCTTTTTTCAAAGAAGTTTTTAAAGATTCGATAATCGCCCGGAAGAGGGTGTTGAACACCAGAGAAAAATCTCTGCCGAATCCTAAAATTAAAGGCAGTTTTGTAGAAAAACTGGTTTGAACGACAAAACCGGTCGTATCCACGACTTTTTCGATATACCGCAGTTCCTGAATGATAATTTCATTCAAATCCCATTGGGACGGCTTTTCATTTAAATCCCTCTCGCCTTTTGCAGAAAACTCTTTAACAAAAGTGCGCGTTTCCTCCCATTTGTTCAAAACTTCGGCAAATCTTTCTTTCTGCTCAGGGACCTTAAAGTCGTTGAGAATCGTCTGTACAGTGTCCATAATTTTTTGGGCCGGCTTGTAAACATTTTCCTGATTCATCTTGTTCACTCTGGCCAGTTCAATAATTTTATCCGTCTGAAAGCCCTTGATCTCATCGGATTTCCCGGCTTCATCCGTCTCTTTCCTTCTGAGAATATCGCGCCCGATGTGAAGAATGAGTTCATATCCGCTTATTTGCATCCATTTTACATTGATTTCAAGAAAGATTTCGCCTCCGTCTTTCGTGGCCCATTTGTCTTCATAGCGGCAAATACCATTGTCCAGCCACGCCTTGCGATGTTTCACCGAATCATCCGATTCCATCTGAAGCTGTGAAAGATTCATTTTTTTCAGTTCTTCCCGCTTGTAGCCGGAAAGCAGGCAGGTAGCTTCATTAAACAAAACGAATCGTCCATCCTTGGTTGTCAGAAAAATCGCGTCGCTGGCACTCTCGATCAGTGCCTTATATTTGTTTGTCGATCTTTTAAATGCAATTTGAATTTTATCCAGATTATCTTGAAGAGATTGTTTCTCTTTTTGTAATTTCTCTATGCGTTCACGTTCACGGCCGCTGAGATAACCTATTAAAGGCCCGACGAGAAAGAATAGCATCCAGACAATATCCGTACCTCGTACATATTGATAATAAACACGGATGACAAAACCGACTACTATTCCCGTAACGCTTCCGAGAATCACATTTTGAATAAGCGGGCTCAAACTGTTTCCGGTGATCTTCATTCTTTCCACCTTCTTCGCTGGATTGCATTCTGAAAAGGTTATAAATTAAGGATTTAAAAATGTATCCTCAAATATCACATACAATCATCCAAATCAGATAGTACAACTATCATGCCACTGGTGTCCGGTTAAAACAATTTATTTAATCAACTTAAAAGCCTTTTAAGTGATAAAGAAATACATCCCAAACCATACAAAAGTCAAATATTCACATCATTCCGGCCCCATATCAAGTACGGGATAAACTCCAGCAGGAATCCAGGGGTATGGGCATAAGTGGATTACCTCTTAAAATAATGCGGGAATGACAAAATATTTGAACTATGTTTATAAATATTAAATCAAATCCTCATTAAGTTACAGATAATAAGTCTTTACGGGAATTCTTTTCTTCTAAAGAAAAGAATGTAATTTGAATACAACATGAAAAATTGTTTCACTTATTAACGATTGAATGATTTTAACCGTGCATGTATAATTTCATGTCAGGTAAAAGAAAAGTATTTGCAAAAAATTGTATTTTGTCCTTGACATTTTCCTCATTCAACCTTAGTATATATCTTAATTTTATTCTTCCCACAAAAGGAGAACCCATTGATATCCACTCTCTATACAAAGAGAACGGGAACCGACCCGGAAGCCGAAATTCTGTTTGAGCGATTAAAAAGCGAGGGATTCGATCAGCTGACTGGTCTTACCATTGAAAGGGTGTACCGGCTCGAAGGAATTACCCCCGAAAAAGCAATGACCCTGAAAATCCTGTTTTCTCATCCGGCCACGGAATCGATCCATTCGGTCTCCTGCCTGGACCAATCGGAAGGCCCTGTCATCGAAGTGGGTTACCAGCGGGCTGTTACCGATCCGGAACTTCCTTCAATATTGAGAGGCGCCCGTTCTCTAAGTGTCAACGATCTCGTCTGGGCACGTCTGGCGCACCGGTACCAGTTCCACGGAATCGACAGCACCGCTGCCGAGGAAATCGTAAGACGATATCTTTACAATGCACAGGTTCAAATGATCATCCCCGATAACATGGAATGGGATTCTCTCCGGCCTCAGGGGGAAACGGGGCCGGTAGAAAGAATCGAACTCGAAAATCTGGATAAAAACGAACTGCTTCATCTCAGCGAAACGCGCCGCCTTTTTCTCAATGCGGATCAGATGGAGACCCTCCAAAAAATTTCCCGGTCGATGCACCGCCCCCTTACCGACGCCGAAGTCGAAATGTTTGCCCAGACCTGGTCTGATCACTGCTTTCACACAACGTGGAAAAGTCTCGGACTGCTTCAGGCCCTCATGGACGCAACACGCGGGATCGACCACCCGCTCGTGCTCTCTTCCTTTGAAGACAACGCGGGCGTGATGGATTTTTATGACGGGATGGCCCTGACGCTAAAAGGGGAAACCCATAACTCCCCTTCCGCTGTCAGCCCCTACGGCGGCATCATGACCAAGCACGGCGGCGTGATACGGGACACACTCGGATGCGGGCAGGGCGCCTGGCCCATCGGCGGCAGCACGATTATGGGGCTGGGGAATCCCCGCATGGACTGGAAATCGATCCCGCAGGGAGTGCTTCATCCGAAAACCATTTTACTGGAATCAATCCGGGGAACCGCAGACTACTGTAATCCCATGGGCATCCCAATGATGTTTCCGGTATACCGGTTCCATCCCGGATATACGGGAAAATGCTTCGCCCTGGGGCACTCTATCGGCATCATTCCGGCCGGCCGCGCTCCCAAAGGCCATCCGCTTCCGAGTGACATTGCCGTTCTGATCGGAGGTCCCACCGGAAGAGACGGACTGCACGGCGCCACGGTAAGTTCCGGTTCGATGACGGAAAAAACCTCAACCGTGGACGCTTCCCATGTTCAGATCGGCCATCCGATCGAAGAACGGAAATTCATGGAGGCCATTCCGGTATTGAGGGACAGCAATTGCCTCCGCGCTGTTACGGATCTGGGAGCGGCAGGGCTCTCATCGGCAGCCGGAGAAATGGGATCCGATACCGGTATCTGGATCAATCTCGCCAAAGTTCCGTTAAAAACGGAAGGCATGCATCCCTGGGAAATCTGGATCTCGGAGAGCCAGGAGCGGATGCTTCTCTGTGTCCCACCGGATAAAATCAAAGAAGCGCTTTCCATTCTCGAGCAATTCGAAGTTTCCTCGGCAGTTGTGGGCAAATTCACAAACACGGGCCGATGTCAGGTGATTTATGACAGCTCCGTGACTGACGATCCGGAAAATCTTCCGGAATCCCCGGAATTAACCGGAGAGACTGTCGTCGATCTAAAGTTTAAGGATTTACGAAAAGGATGCCCGCTGCCAGAAATTAAAATTATAAAGCCGAAAATTCAACAAAGATACGAACCGCCGCCGCCGCTTCAAAATGAGAAACAATGGATCTCGGCCATACACGCTGTTCTCGGTCATTTGAACATCTGCGATCAATCCTCTGCGGGTACCCGGTTTGACAATACAGTCCAGGGAACAGTGATTACAGGACCGTACGGAGGCCAAAGCGGTCGCATGCCAAATGATATCTGGGTATCGGCGCCAGTCCGGAGAAAACGATTCGGGGCCGGAACGGCCATCTCCTTCAACCCATTCTATGGCGAAGTTGATTCTTCCGGTTATGCGAAACTCGCAATCATTGAAGCCGTATCCAAACTCGTTTCTGCGGGATTCCATTCGAATGACATCATGTTATGCGATAATTTTTATACGCCGAAAATTTCTCCCGAAGTCGCATGGTCTCTTAAAGAAATGGTTTTTGCATGCGCGAATCTGTCTCGAAAACTGAAAATTCCCTTCATCAGCGGGAAGGACAGTTCCAGCGGCACATTTATCGATGAAAAAGGAAACCGGCTAAATGTGCCCCCCACGCTCTGTATCCTGGCGCTGGGACGTATGCCCGATATCCGAAAATTGATCCCGAAGCCCTGGACAAACACCGGAAACCGGCTCTGCCTGATCGGCCCGGTCTCATCTGAACTGGGCGGATCGGTTTATCTCGACACGATAAATCGGAGGGGAACCGAACTTCCCGATCCTTCCGTCGAAACGATTCAGAGTCTCTGGAAAATGATTCGAACCGCACAGGAATCAGGATGGATTCTCTCGGCTTCGGCTCTGGGAGAAGGCGGTCTGATCCGGAGGCTTTTCGAAATGGCACTCGGCAGCGGATTGGGATGCCGGATCGACTTATCCTGTCTTAGCCAGTCGCTCGATCTGCAGCAGCCCGAAATTGGACTGTTCGCCGAAATGGTCGGTTCGATCCTCGTGGAAACAAACGAAAAGAAAGAAAAGGAAATGATTGAAAAATTCAATGCCGTTCCGGTTGGAACCATCGTGAACAATCCGGATATCCTTCTGAACACAGGGAAAGAAACCATCCACCTTCCGATGAATGAACTGATCGAAGTTTGGGAAAGCCCGTTCAGAAAGGTGGTTCGATGATACGTCCCAGAGTTCACGTTTTATATTCGCCGGGTACAAACTGCCACCATGAGACGATGGATGCATTTCGTCTGGCCGGCGCCGACGCGTTGCTCTGCCATCTCACTGCCGATCTCATTTCACACAAAGTCAAATTGACGGACTGCGACATGCTTGCCCTTCCCGGCGGGTTCTCGTTCGGAGACCATCTCGCGGCAGGCCGCATCTTTGCCATCGATCTGATTTATCGGCTCCGGGACCAGCTTCTCGAGGCCAAGGAAAAATCGATTCCGATCATCGGGATATGCAACGGATTTCAGGTGTTGGTTAATACGGGGCTACTCCCCGGAACCGGGGAAATCGGCCATCCGAATGCCCTTTTGGACAGAAACCGGTCGGCGTTTTTCGAAAGCCGCTGGGTCGATGTGCACGTGGTTAAAAATCCCTGCATCTGGACATCGGGGCTGGCGGATCAAATCATCCGCATGCCCGTGGCGCACGGAGAAGGTCGGCTTCTCCTGCCGGATAATTTCGATGAAAAGCAGACGGCATTGCGGTACGGTTCTCCGGAAGGCACAGACGCATACCCGGCGAATCCGAACGGTTCTCCCGGCGGACGGGCAGGCATCACAGATCCTTCGGGGCACATTCTTGGACTGATGCCCCATCCGGAAAGAGCCATTCATACCTATCTGGGTTCGGAAGACGGATTAAAGATTTTCAAAGCGGGAATCAAAGAAATCGGATAAATTGCCTTATGTGACTTAAAAAGCTGGTGAGCTAATCAGTAGTTGAGCTTTTGAAAAAATCTATTTTTATGATTAAAAAATACCAAATATCAAAATCCAAATGACAATTAAATACCAAATCAAAAAATCCAAATGAATATTTTTGATATTTGGCATTTGTGATTTGTTTGGGCTTTGAGTTTTGTTATTTGGAATTTTAAAAATCAATGAATATTTGAATTTTTGCTAAAATCTAATTCGTAATTGAACTATCCTTAATTTATAAAAATCAAGAACGAATCAAATTCAAAAACTCCATTCTCGTAGATTGGCGTTTTTCAAAGCAACCCAGCATCGCAGAAGTCTCCATCACTGAATTCTGTTTTTCGACACCCCGCATCATCGTGCACAAATGCTGGGCTTCGACAATCACACCCACGCCAAAAGGATCAAGCACGTCATGAATCGCATTCGCAATCTGACGCGTCAGGCGTTCCTGAATCTGCAGTCTTCGTGCAAACATATCGGCAATCCGGGCCAGCTTTGAAACGCCGATAATCTTTTCCTGCGGGATATATCCTATGTGGCACTTCCCGAAAAATGGAAGCATGTGGTGCTCACAAAGGGAATAGATTTCAATATTTTTAAGAATGATCATATCACTCGAATCTGTCTTGAATATGGCATTATTCACAACTGCTTCGAGGGTTTGCTGATAGCCGCGGGTCAAAAAATGCATGGCCCGGGCTGCACGATACGGTGTTTTTGTCAACCCCTCTCTTTTGGGATTTTCACCAATCTTTTTTAAAAGTTTCAGATAATTCTCTTCCAAACTATCCTTTTCGTATTCCACTTTCGATCTCCAATCTGTCAGGGAAAACAATGATCATAAATAAAAACCGTTTTAAAAATGGATTATAATATACGAAATATTTACAACGGTTGCCACATTTTCCATTCTTCCAGTTCGATCGTCACATATCCGATGAACACCTTCAATCTGGCCGTAATCGGCACGTGCTGCCGGTCCGCGGAAATCCAGGCCTGGAAATATCCTGTAAGATCAGCCACGGTTTTTGTAAAAATGCGCCCATCCAGATAATAACATGAAAGAGTTTTGTTCAGTGAAGAAACTGACACCGGATGCAGGCGGTGATTAAATCGAATAACGGCCTTTTCAATATTATCAGTGGAAAGATATTGAATCGTATCGGTTTTCATTTCCCCGGCATGGGAACGTAAATAATAGAGAAGCGCGGTTCCGTCATAAACAGTTTTATCAAAAGGAATATTTTTTTGAATTTGATTCGTGGAGTCTCTTCCGTTTTTCAATTCGACAACAATCAGACTGTCAGAATAATCGAATCGGTATTCCGCATCATATGGTATTCCGTCTATCTTTTCGCTGAACCGGAAAAGATAACCATTGAAATGATCACTAAAATAACTTTCAAAAACAGAATGATGATTGACAAAAAAAAGCAGCGGATTGGAATCAATGATAAACCGGACATGATAAACAAGATCATCATGAATGCGAAGCGTGTCATCAACCTTCAATCGCAATGTCCCCAGCCGGAAAATGGACCATCTGACTTTATAGGTCAATTCTTCTCCAACCGGCCATTTCAAATCATCGGAAAGGGCTTGTATGGGGATGAAAAATATAGCAAAACAGACAAGAATTCTTTTAAATATTTCCATATTTCCGAACTTCCGCATATCAGGTTATCCGGGGAAAAAGATAGATTAGTCATGCTTTTTACAGTTGTAATAGTCGTAGGAAATCTGGTTAAAATCGAGTAATTCTCTATCGTGAGGAATCTTTTCTTCATCGGGATAACCGATAGCGATAATGGATTCGACTTTCAATCGTACGGGAATGTCGAGAACTTTTCGCACATAGGACTCGGACGACATTGAATCTGAATGCATCCTTTTACGGATTTGAATCCAACAGGACCCAAGATGCAGAGATTCCGCAACAACCTGAACAAGGATAGAAGCAATCGAACAATCTTCAACCCAGACATCTGATTTTTCGGGATCGCCGCAAACGACTATGCCGAGCGGCGCACCTTTTATAAATTCGGAACCGTGACGCTTCGATTTTGAAAGCTGGTCCAATAAAATTTTATTTGTAACGATGATAAATTCCCACGGATTCAAGTTTCTGGATGAGGGTGAACGTACAAGTGTTTCGATCAGGATATCCATTTTTTTATTTTCGATGGGTCTATTTTTATACTTTCGAATACTTCTTCTTTTTCTTAATATATCGAAAATCATTTTTCCCCTCCCCCGGTTTTTTTAATTTTTTCTCCACTTTTTATAGCGGTTAATCAATCCGTTTGTCGAGGAATCATGCGAAGCGACGGGATACTCGTCTTCCAACTCGGGAAGAATCCCTTTGGCCAGCTGCTTCCCAAGTTCCACACCCCACTGGTCGAAACTAAAAATATTCCAGATGATCCCCTGCACAAAAATTTTATGCTCATACATGGCGATCAGTGAACCCAGTGTTCTTGGAGTGAGTTTTCGGAACAGAATCGAGTTGGTTGGTTGATTCCCTTTGAACACTTTAAACGGCATTAATTTTTGTATTTCCTCTTTGGTTTTTCCCTCGAATATTAGTTCTTCGATGACCATTTTTTCGGATTTACCGTTCATCAGAGCTTCGGTCTGTGCGAAAAAGTTGGAGAGCAGTTTTTCATGATGGTCGCCGATCGGATTATGGCTCTGTGCCGGAGCCAGAAAATCACAGGGAATCAGTTTCGTCCCCTGATGAATCAGCTGATAAAAAGCATGCTGGCCATTGGTTCCCGGTTCGCCCCAAATCACCGGGCCGGTTTGATAATCGACCGTCCGGCCGTTCCGGTCAACGGATTTTCCATTGCTCTCCATATTGCTCTGCTGAAGATAAGCGGGGAAACGGTGCATGGATTGATCGTAGGGAAGAACTGCTTCTGTCTCTGCACCGAAAAAATTGTTGTACCAAATGCTGATAAACGCCAGTATGGCCGGAATATTCTTGTCAAAAGGAGTAAGCCGGAAGTGGCTGTCCATCGCATTGGCCCCGTCAAGCAGTTCTGTAAAATGGTCAAATCCGATACTGCAGGCAATGCTCAAACCGATGGCCGACCAGAGTGAAAACCGTCCGCCGACCCAGTCCCAAAATTCGAACATATTCTCTGGATCAATGCCAAATTCGACGACTTTCTTTGTATTTGTGGATATGGCTGCAAAATGTTTTTTAATGTGACGTTCGTCCTTTGCCGACCGAAGAAACCATTTTCTGACTGTCAACGCATTGGTCATGGTCTCTTGTGTCGTGAATGTCTTCGAAGCAATAAGAAACAGAGTCGTTTCCGGCTTGATTTTGTCAAGCACACGGGTAACATTGGTGCCATCGATATTCGAAATAAAATGCAAATTGAGACCGGGAATTCTGTAAGGCATCAAAGCTTCGGTAACCATGACCGGACCGAGATCCGAACCCCCGATGCCGATATTGACAATATCCGTAATTTTTTGTCCGGTATATCCCAGCCGGATTCCCGTAGCGAGCTGATCGGTAAAAAGCTTCATTTTCTCCAGGACGCGGTTGATTTCAGGCATGACATCTTCACCATCCACCAGAACCGGCACATTGTATCGATTACGCAAAGCCGTGTGAAGCACCGGCCGGTGCTCAGTCTCATTGATGATTCCCCCGGTAAACATCGTTTCGACAGCTTTTTTAAGCTTGAGCTCTTCTGCCAATTCGACAAAGAATTCAAAAGTCTGATCTGTGATAATATTCTTTGAGAAATCAATTAGAATATCTTCGAATTGAAGTGAAAACCGGCCGAACCGTTTCGGATCTTTCTGAAACAATTCCTTCATATGCTGGTTTTTAAGAATCTGATAATGGGCTTTTAGTTTACTCCATGCAGCAGTCTCGGCAGGATTGATTTTCTCAAGCACATACCCCTCCTTTTTAG
>CAZTZL010000040.1:0-10136 GCA_964617625.1 uncultured bacterium | reverse complement strand
ATAAGAATATACTTTTCAGAGAAATCAATGTCAAGCATGTTTCGAGGACTGAAGCAACTGGGTGGAAAAAGAAATAGGGTTCCATCCGCTGTGTTATCCAAAGATGCACGCTGTTAAATGCAGTCCGGGAATCAGAACCCTATTTCAAAATATTTAAATTTCTACTAGAATCTGATATAATAACGTTCTGAATTCAAAAGAGTTCCACTGGATTGATTTTATCAATAAAATGATTGACTTTTAATAATATTGTTATCATATTACACACAATATGAAAAAAGAACCGCTACAATATTCAATCCGGCAGAAAGTGCTTGCACAGCATAAAATCACCTATGGCTTCATACTAACGCTTACAATGGTATGGTGCTTTCTCTTTGTTGTTACACCGATCCTGTGCGATTCAAACGTGACGGGTAAAAAAGCCGGCGCTCTGATTTGGCTGTTTTTTGGCGCCACCTGTCATCAAATGGCTGAACGCTCATTTCACCTGTTCGGCCATCCGTTTGCTGTCTGCGCGCGATGTACAGGAATCTATTTCGGCTTTCTGCTGGGTACGATCCTGTATCCTTTTTTAAAAAAATGGGAAAACCATGCTCTTCCTTCCTGGAAATGGCTTTTCTGGGCTGCCCTGCCTGCCGGATTGGAATTTATTCTTTCTAAAATCGGCCTCCTCCATGTCGGGCTAATCCCCAGAAGTATCTCCGGCATCATTATCGGCGGAACAGTAGCATTTTTTATCATCCCGGCACTATTTGATCTCATTAAAACCCCGAATAAAAAAGCGAGGTATTAGCATGAAAGAAACACCGGGCAAACTGACACCCTCTCTGATCGGTGGATTGACCATCGGAGTTCTGTCCTCGATTCCCATTATTAATATGGGTAATTGTCTTTGTTGTATGTGGATTATCGGCGGAGGTCTTTTCGGAACTTATCTCTATTGGCGGGAACTTCCTTCTTCCCACGTTTTTACGGCGGGAGAAGGGGCCATCATTGGCCTTCTTTCAGGACTTTTTGGGGCTCTTTTCGGAACATTGTTAAACTATTTTTTTATGGCATTTCTGGGACTCAATACCGGTCAGGAAATATTGAGAAGCATCATCGAATCAGGAAATGATCTCCCGTCCGAATTCGAAGAGGTTTTGGATGAATTCGATTCAGCCGGTAAGATCGCTCCGTTATTTGTTGTTTTTGGCCTGAGCTTCAGTCTGATTGTCAATTCAATATTCGCTACAATCGGCGGCATCATTGGCTCGGCCATTTTCAAGAATAAGAAAACAGTAAAAAAGACAACCTCAAAAACAACCAAAAAAGCAAAAAAGTGAAATTAAAAATATTTGTCTTATCCAATGTATTAGGATTGTTTATCCTGTTTCTTTCCTGTTACAAGGGACATGGGCTCAGTCCATCGGCTGAAAGTGTTTCGGACAGCGGAATCAGCGGCAGAATTACTTTCACCGGCGCGTGGCCGGACTCAACCAAAGAAGTGCGCATCGCCGTGCTGGAGGAATATCCGAAGGGAATCGAGAATCCGGATGAAGTGTTCTCTTTTGTTTTGGCACATCTCGTCACTTTCAGCGACACGATTCCCCGATACATTGATCATTACGATTACAGGCTGATGCTGGAGCCCGGCGAATATGGATGGATACTTGTGGCCTGGTTTCCGGAAATTGAAAATCATCTTCTCGGCGTAAAAGAACTCGGGGCCTATTATGAAACACAGGAAGAACCCTCGCCGGTAACGGTGGTGAGAAATTACATAACAGAAAATATCGATATGGAAGCCGCATTCGACAATGTGTATCGAAACGTTCCTTTTTTTTAATGACGGATGAAAAAAATGATTACGGAAGCAGCTAAAATCATTCGCAGACATTTTCTGCCTGTTCTTCTCTTTGTGTGTATGATGATGCCAATGCGAATTCACGCGGACAATAGTGTCACAGGTTCTATTTCCGGCACAGTTATCGACGCAAACACAAAATCTCCGCTATTCGGCGCTAACATCATGGTAAAAACCACTCTTCTCGGTACTTCCGCAGATGCGAATGGGACCTTCCTGATCGTGAACCTGCCTCCCGGAATCTATGAAGTGGAAGCTTCCATGATGGGATATAAAAAATCTTCAAAAAAATCAGTGCGGGCCATAGCAGGTGCAAAAACAGACCTCCATTTTGAGCTGGAACCTACCGTGCTTCAGCAACCGACCATGGTCGTGACTGCCACCAAACGGAAACAGCCCATTGAAAATGCTCCGACATCGATCGATGTGATTACGATGCGCGATATTGAACTGAGAAGCGTCGCGCAGTTGGATGAGGTGCTGCAGAATACACCCGGATTCGGTATTATCAGGGGCCAAATCGATTTGAGAGGTTCCACCGGTTTCAACTGGTCGGCAGGCAGCCGGGTGCTGCTCATGATCGACGGGCACCCCTTCATCAGCGGCGACAGCGGTTCGATCCACTGGGATGCCATTCCTGTGGATGAGGTGGAACGCGTCGAAGTTGTCAAGGGAGCCGGCTCCGCACTTTACGGATCCAACGCCTCCGGAGGCATGATCAATATCATCACCAAAGATCCGGGAACGTCTCCCATGACGCACCTGAAATTGTCTTGGGGATTTTACGATGAACCGGCCTATCCGGAGTGGCGCTGGACTGACCGTTTCCTGACCTATCGAATTTCCGAACTGGGGAAATGGGATTCAAATCACAGTCTTTCTTTCGAACGGATGAGCCTCTCCCACAGCCGGCAGATCGGAAAAGCGGGCCTGCTTCTCACATTCGTTCGAAACCGCACCAGCGGCTATCAGCAGAACGGAAACGAATCCAGATGGAACGTTTTCGGTAAAACGAAAATTCATCTGACTCCCGATAAAACACTGAGCATCATCGGTAATTGGGCCATCAACAATCATGGAGATGTGATTGAATGGCTGAGCCAGAGCCATCCCATGGAGGTCCCTGCCAATGCTCTGGGTAACTGGATCAGATACGAAAAAAGCAATCTGACAATCACTTTCAAGCATGCGGTCAATCAAAAATTTGCCTACACACTCAAGGAAAATGTGTATCGGGGTTATTGGAAAAACTTTTATAAAGATGACAGCAGCCATGCGACAACGGATCGAATGATCACAGAAGCCCAGTTCGATTATCTGATCGGCAAGCATGCCCTCACATTCGGAACCGAAATTTCCCTGTACCGCACACGTGCCATCATTTACGGAAATCAGCAGGTTCAGGATTATTCACTCTATATTGAGGACGAATTGAAATTCTCACCGTTATGGGCGTTGACCGCCGGCACCCGATTCGACCATCACTGGGTTCAAAATGTGGCTTCGGAACAACAGCTCAGTCCGCGGGTTGGCCTGGTTTTCCGCCCCAGCGAGGGGACTTCTTTTCGCCTGTCCGGGGGATACGGATTCCGGGCGCCCTCGATTGCCGAAGTCTTCGCCAATATCACCACATCGGGTTACCACGTGGTGCCAAATCTGAACTTAAAAAAAGCGGAACGCGTCTGGAGCTATGAAATCGGTGCGCGCCAGATTCTTGGTTTTCCGCAAATACAATCCGAACCGGTCGGCTTCATTAATAATCCATTAAAATGGTTTTGGAACAACTTCAATCCCCAATTTATCGTGGATGTATCCTATTTCTGGAGCCGCTATAAAAATATGATCGATGTTCAATCCAATTACGAACTAAAGGCTTTCCAGTTTGTAAACCTTAGCCGGGCGAAAAACAGTGGTGTGGAAATGAAAATACAGGCCAGCGGTTTCGACAACCATATCACAGGAACTTTCGGTTATACGTATATCGACCCCATTGATCTGGATACCGGCCAGATCCTTAAATACCGTTCAAAACACCGGATCGTCACAGGACTTCAGCTTCGATTCTGGAAACTTGTTTTAGGATGGGATTACCGGTATTCGAGCCGCATCGAGGAAGTCGAAGTCTACAGCGGGGACGAAAGGGTTCCCATGCACGTTATGGACGGGAGAGCAATCCTGGAAATGGGCCGGATTCAATTCAGTATCGAAGGTAAAAACCTTTGCAACTACCAATACACACTGAGAGAAAGAATGCTCGAACCCATCCGGTCTTATGTTTTTACTTTGAGAGGAACTTTTTAAAATGAAACTCTGGCAAAAGAAAACGGCTCTCGATAAACAGATCGAACACTTCACAGTCGGAGAGGACCCGCAAATCGACCTTCAATTGATAAAATACGACTGCATGGCCTCGATTGCCCACGCCCGCATGCTGAAAAAAATCGGCATTCTAAAAAGCGAAGAAGTCGAAAAGCTGATTAAAGAACTTAATCGAATTATTGAACTGGCGGGAAAAAACAAATTTACAATCACAGAGGAACAGGAAGACGGTCATACTGCCATAGAAATGCATCTGACTAAAAAGTTAGGCGATCTCGGAAAAAAAATACACACAGCCAGATCGCGAAACGATCAGGTTCTCGCCGCCCTGAGGCTCTATTATAAAGAAAGAATCGAGACCTGCGAAGCAGGGATCCAGCGATTCAACCGGTCCCTGGATCAATTAATCAAAGCTTCCGGCTCAGTTCGATTTCCCGGATACACGCACACCAGGAAGGCGATGGCCTCTTCTGTCCGGCTCTGGGCAGATGCATTTTCCCTGTCGATGAAAGATAATCTCAAACTCCTCGACACAGCGGAAGAATTGATCGATCAATCCCCGCTCGGAACCGGTGCCGGATACGGTATCCCGCTTGAGGTGGACCGTCCGTATACAGCAAAATTGGCCGGATTTACACAAATCCAGGAAAATTCGCTCTACGTCCAGAACAGCCGTGGGAAATTCGAATCCACATTGATTCATACATTGAGCCAGATCATGATCGATCTGAACCGAATGGCCGCGGACCTCATCTTCTTCTCCGTACCGGAGCTGGGATACATGTCGCTTCCGGAGACTTTCTGCACGGGAAGTTCCATCATGCCCCAGAAAAAAAATCCGGATATCCTGGAACTCGTTCGTGCCAAATATCACGTTGTGATTTCGCAAGAGTTCCAGTTGAAAAGCATGACAGCCAATCTGATCTCCGGGTACCATCGCGATCTCCAGCTGACCAAGAAGCCGGTCATGAACGCATTCGAAACGACAATCGATTGCCTCTCCGTAATGAGCGCGGTCATACAAAATCTGAACGTGAATTCAGAGAAATGCGAACAGGCCATGACCGATGAAGTGCTGGCCACAGAGAAGGTTTACGAACTGGTCAGGCAGGGAATGCCTTTTCGGGATGCATACAGGACAATTTCAAAACAATATGAATGATACTGAGAATCATCTAGCACATGAACATGGCAAGATATAAAATCGTTTTCACGGGTCAAATCATCGAAGGCAATACGATTGGGGATGTAAAGAAGAGGATCGAAGATCATTTTAAAATTGGAAAGGAGAAGATCGAACGCCTTTTTTCGGGCCGGCCTGTTCTAATCAGGAAAAATGTGGATTTTATCACTGCCAGAAGGATTCAAAGCATATTCCAAAAAGCGGGCGCCCTCTGCCAGATGATTGAGATCAAAGATGAAGAACCTAAACACACACAATCCAACGAGAATACTGCCGCTCCTCCGGTTGTCTGGAAAGAGGAGGAAACATTTGTTCCGCTTGAAATTCTGCACTGGAACTGGAGCGCGTTTACTCTGACCTGGATCTGGGGTCTTGGAAATAAAGTCTATATTTCGCTGCTCTCTTTTGTACCGGTAATCGGTATGTTCATCCCGTTTCTTCTCGGATGGAAAGGAAATGAATGGGCATGGAGAAAGAATAAATGGGAGAATGTGGAAAATTTCAAAAAGGTGCAAAAAAAATGGTTGACGGCCACCATAGCCGTTTGTCTTGTTGGTGTGATCGTTTCCATATTCTCAATATCCAGGATGTTTTCACGTTTATCAACCTATCAGCAGCTCCTGGAAACCAGCGGAATAACCGTTAACAGTTCATGTACACAAAATAGAATAAACATCCAGGCGGCAGTCAACCAGGCCTATCTGGACGGCGCCATCACAAAAGAGGATCGTGATGAATCTATATTGGAGACACTCGCTGTCCTGGGATATTTGAGTGAAATACCCAAATGTCATTCAGGCGGCCATTATTTCATAAAAAATGGGATCGTACACTGCTCGATACACGATCCGTAAGTTTTAAAGATCAATACTCGATGTTCATTGCTACATGATAAAAGCTAAACGAATTTTTCTATGAAATGAATTCATTGAACATTGAAAACTTCACACTTAACATTGAACAAGTGGTTAGAAAAAAATGTTCAATGTTTATTGCTCAATACTAAATGCAAAGTGATCATTATGAAAAACAGGGAATTCCATCTTTATCTCGTCCGCCACGGTGAAGCCGGAGACGGTGTTGTAGACCGGGAACGGCCGCTCACGGAAGCCGGGCGTCAAATGGCAGAAAATATTGCATTTTTTCTCGCGAAACAGAATCCGTGCATTGACCAGATCCGGCACAGCGGGAAAAGGAGGGCAGAGGAAACCGCGCAGATATTTGGACAACATCTTTCTCCGGCACAGGGAATCGTTTCTATCCCCGGTCTCGACCCGAATGATGATGTTGAAGAGATGGCTGAAATCATTGAACACGAGAACGGTGCTATCATGCTTGTCGGCCATCTCCCGTTCTTAAGCCGTCTGGCATCACTGCTGCTTCTGAAAAACCATGAAAAACACATTCTCCATATTTCTCCATGCAGTGTCCTGTCCCTGCATCGCTGGGAAACTGTATGGGAACTGGAATGGATGCTGACTCCCGATTTGCTATAACCAATTAAGAAAGGATCAAATTGTGAATGAAAAACTGACTGATTTCCGGCAATTGAATGTGTGGCAGAAAGCCCATCAGCTGGTTCTGGATATTTTCGAGCTGACTAAAAAGTTTCCAAAGGAAGATAAATCCGAAATGGCTGTCCAGATTCGAAACGCAGCCACAACCATACCCATTAAAATCGGGGAAGGATTCATGCGTAGAAACCCGAGAGAAAAAGAGAATGCCTATAAAATCAGCCAGAAATCCCTGGAAGCTTTAAAATATTATCTCATTCTTTCCGGTGATTTGAATTATATCAAAGACACCGAAGAAATCCTCCTTGCAGTGGAAGAAGTGGGACGCATGCTGAACGGACTGGTGCGCTCCACAAAACACAAATAGAGAAAAGCAGATCGACAATATGGATTGATCATCAGAATATCACCCGGGCTGATTCCGTCATCAATGAATCGGCCTTTTACTTTCTGAGTTATACCTGAATAGAGCATGACCCGCATTAGCCCAAAAAAAACGGATCGCATCGGTATCATCGATATCGGCACGCAATCGATTCTTTACCTGCTTGCCGAAATGAATCACAGCGGATTGACAGCAATCCATCAGGAAACAGCGAGTGTCCGGCTTGGGAAAGGCCTTCAGGAAAACGGCGCCATTCAGGAATTTTCCTGTCTGAAAGCCGTCGATGTGCTGAATGACTACAAACGTCTGGCACTGTCCGAAGATGTCGGAAAAATCATCACCGTCGGAACCCGGGTTTTCAGAAGTGCCAAAAACAGCCGCGAGATCATTCGTCAAATTCATGATAAAACAGCTCTTGACATTGAAATCCTGTCCGAACAGGACGAAGCCAAGTGGAGTTATTTTGGAGCCAAATACGGAAAAACCGTCAAGGAACCTTCTGTGGTTGCTGATATTGGCGGCGGCAGTACAGAGATTGTTCTCGGAAACCGAACACGGATTTTGAAATGGACCAGTCTTGATCTGGGAGCCGTTATTTTAACCGAGCAGTCGGTTCATCACGATCCTCCCTTGAATGAAGAAGTAACCAAAATCGAAAGCGCCATTCAAACAAAATTGGATGAAACTGCAGGAGAATTGCTCACGAAGGGCCGTTGTCTAATCATTGTGGGCGGCACAGCAACCACTCTCGCTGCCCTAACACTGAATCTCGAAGTCTATGAAGGCGATGCCGTGGACGGACAGATTCTCGCACAATCTGAATTAGATGAGTTTACAAAACGATTTTGCAGGATGACAGTTAAAGAGAAAAAAAACTTGCTCCACCTTGACCCGGCCCGCGCTGACATCATACTGGCCGGAACCCTCATTCTAAACCGCTTGTTAAATAGAGGAAATTTCAAAGAAATTATTATCAGCGATCACGGATTGCGGCACGGGATCGCATTGCGGGAATTTCAAAAACACAAGAACAAATAGGAGTCTGAAAATGAAATTAAAAATGTTCATTTATCCGTTAAGATTATGGATCGTATCCCTGTTTCTGTTTCAGGTGAGTATGATCCATGCAGCACCTGTGGATTTGATAACGACGAAACGATCCTGGATCTCTCCTTCAAATCCGAAATTTAACGAGACCATCCAAATTTTTTATCGGGCGCAAGCAGACATGGGTTCCGCAGATTCCGATATGATGCAAGTACTTGTATACAAACACCTGTTGAATCCCCCGGAAACAATTACCATGAAAAAAGAGAATGGAATCTGGAATGCCGCCACATCCGTAGAAGATACCAGCATCAAAGCGGTTTACTATATTTTTCAATACCGGGACAGTGAAGGTAAAATCGTTATGGACGACAACGACGGTCAATACTGGGATTTTCTATTGTACGGCCAAAACGGCACTCCCGTATACGGTGCCCATCAGGATCGCGCGCTTTCATGCACCGGCCTCGGAGGAAAAAAAGAAGAGAATCTTGACGAGGCTCTAAATGAAGTTAAAACCGAAATCACGCTCTATCCCGAAAATTATTCTGCGCGGCAGCTCTATTACACGATACTTCTGAGAGATAACCGTTATTCAGAAACCACACGCGAACAAATCCAGCAGAACATCAACGCTCTTCTCAAACAAAAACCGAATGACCGGGCCATGTTGGAATTTGCTGCGAATAGTTATCGGATGATTGGCAAAACCGAATTGGCCGACGATGTAGAAAAAAAACTGATTAAAAAATATCCAACAAGCCAGCAGGCCAGTGAAAAAACATTCGAAGAAATTCTAAAACTCCAGAATCCCGAAGACCGGGTCAGCCGTCTTGAACAATTTCTTTCGGAGTATCCGGATTCCCATCTTGAGGAAGCGGCACTTTCCCAGCTTTCTTCTGCCTGCATTGAAACCGGAGATACGATTAAAATTATAGAAATCGGGGATCGGCTGTTAAAAATCGCAATCTCACTATCCGGAGCCAGCGGCCTGGCAGCCATTTCCGGTGTATTATCCGAGAAACGAATGGAACCGGACCGGGCCGTGGCTTATGCGCAAAAAGCGCTCGATCTGGTGCAAACTGTCGACAGTGATTCCAGACCGCCTGAAATGACTTTACAGGAATGGAACGACCAGCGCCAAAAAGTCGAGGCGCGGTACCGGGATATTTTAGGATGGGCCTTTTTTCAAAACGGAAATACTTCAACGGCGCTTGAGGAACTGAAACGCGCTTCTCAATTGATACGTATGCCCAGTACCTTCTATCATCTCGCTGCGGTATTTGAAAAAATAAGCGAACCTGACAGCGCCCTGGTCTATTATGCACGCGCTTCCCTCATCGATGATGAAATCGGCGACAAGGCATACGACAAGTTGGCAAAAATCTGGGAAGCATCGGACAGAAACAAGAATGAGATGGACAGCTTTATACAGCGCCAGGCCCAATGGCTCAAACAAAAACAGCAGGAAAATATTCTGTCCCGGCGATTGGCCCGTCCGGCACCCGATTTTCAGCTTGAGGAAATTGATGGGGACCAGATCCGCCTGTCCGACCAGAAAGGAAGCGTTATCGTCCTCTGCTTCTGGGCAACCTGGAGCAAAGGTTCCAGATTGATGCTCGACATGATGGAAAAACTGGCAGAAACATACGGCGATGATGTCCTTTTCCTGACCATTGCCACCGATCCGGATGAATCAGCAATCAAATCCTTTTCGAATAGAAATGATATTATCTTCCCTGTCCTGCTGAATGACAACACCGATGAGGAATACGAATTACAGGGCGTACCCGCGCTTTTTGTGATCGATACAAAAGGGAACATCCAGTACGAACACAA
>CAZTZL010000039.1:0-27531 GCA_964617625.1 uncultured bacterium | reverse complement strand
TCCCGTTGTCTGTCGGCAGGGTCGCCGGATGGGGATCCGATGAAAGCCACGTCACCGTACCGGTATAATCTGTTTTTATATTGCCTTCACCGTCATAAGCCGTTACAATCACGTTTCCCGGAAAACTGCTGCCTGCAGTGATAGACGCCGGTTCACCAGAAAAAGCAAAACTTGCCAGGGCGCCCGGATCGACTGTAATCGTTCCCGTAGCATCATCGGTAGCTGTGGCATGATCGGCCACGATGGTACCGCTTCCGACAATCGTCGGAGAAAATGTATAGCTGGAGCCTGTAGGAGGAGTAATACTTTCAAGTGTGCCAGTGGTGGACCAATCGACTGAAACATCACTGTCATAACCTGTGGAATTGTTGTAACCCGCGGCATAGAGTGTCAGTGTTTGGTCGGTCGTGATGGTGACATTCGTAACTTCATTTCCGGCGCCGCCAGGTTGATCCCGAATAAGGACATAATCGATCTGAGCCATTGCAGCAGAGGCCAAAAGAAACAGAAAAAGAAAAGAAAAATAGAAAATTTTTAATTTTCGCATCATAAAATAAGAAATTATTGACATATAAATACTTCTAAATATTGCTATTATTTCAATCCGATAAGGGTGTTTTTGTAAACATGCAAACAGTATACCACGGTTGAAAATTCACAGTAAAAAACTTTCTAACAAATATAATAACAAGAAGATAGGCTGTTTCTTCCTTTTGAAATGACAGTTTCAATAAAAATTGATCCGGGCTTCAATGTGGTAAATATCCGTACACTATTATTATTTTAGAAGTGCTCGCAATAAAATTAAAAATCCCTTGCCTTCATTCTCTGCCAGCTTAAGATAAGTTTCTGCTTTTTTATGATTTGGATCGATTTCAACAGCGGAACGAAACTGCTGAAGCGCATTGATAAACAGTTCGCGGCACTGTACCAGATAGCCGATACCCAGATGGGTCTTAATGTCCCCGAATTTGGGATGTCTTTTTACCAGCAATTCCAATTTCTTTATAAAATCGTGAACCAGTTTTTCATTTTTCCCTTTCTCGCCATACATAAAATTGAGATAAAACTCATCTACAAAATCAAGATCCAATATTTTTGGAATATTGCTCCCGACTTTTTCAAACAACTGACTTGCAGAATCATAATTCCCCTTGTGCAGTTTTCGCATGATCTCTTCTACTTCTGGAGTGCGAAACCGAGTGGAGAGTGCCACTGCTCTGCTTAGATGTTTCTTTGCCAGATTGGTACAATCTTCCTTGTCGGGAATACCGTCTCCAAACTCTTTATGATTTAAAATTTCCGTAAATCCCAATGCCATATAAAAATGGGCTTCATCGTAGGATGAATTGGTTTTCAATGCCTTGCGAAAGTGGATAACTGCTTCCCGATACTGTTTATGTTTGAGATATGCAAATCCGAGTTTTAAACACATGTCCGCATATTTTGGAAAACGTTGCGCACCCTCATGAAAAACCTTCAATGCTTCTTCTACGCTTCCCCGTCTCAGATACGCTGTTCCAAGATTCAAATAGACTTCCCCGAAATTCGGATCGTACTGAATCGCCATTGTCAATTCGCTGATGGCCTCATCGAGCAGGCCCCATTTCAGAAATTGGCATCCCAATCGATTTAAACTGGTAGGATGCCTGACCGTTTTAACCCGCGCAGAAATGGTATAAAGAAGTTCAATGGAAGCCATTTTTTCCGTATGCAGCTGTTTCACATACTCATCAAGTTTTTTAATGTTGGATAATTCGTATTCCAGCTCATCTTTAGCCAACACCCGACCACCATCAAAAAGTGTGGATACAATTTTCTTTTCTTCTTCATAGTTATTGGTCTGAAGATGGAGACTTCGGCCACTAACTTGAATGTTATCACTGAAATTAAATCGACCCATGACAAACACCCGTCATTGTTGAAAAGAAAATATATAAAATTGAGAAAATGGTAATTTGTACGAGTTTCTTTTTGTAAGAATCCGGAAAGGAAATATAAATAGACCTAAAATCCATTTTCAAAGAAAATGGTCCCATAAAAAAATCCCCATTAGGCAAAATATTCGGACTTCTTCCCGATTAAATACTATGATAAAACACAGGAGATCGCGATCACATTGAAAATATCATCCGCATTGCATCCCCTCGAAAGATCCATGAAAGGGTTTTTTAACCCCTGGATGAGCGGACCAAGTGCTTTTGCATTGGCCAGACGTTCCGTCAGTTTATATCCGATGTTCCCCGCATTAAGATCAGGAAATATCAATACATTCGCCCTGCCGGCTACCGGACTTTCCGGCGCCTTTTTTTCGGCGACCGAAGGAACAAGCGCAGCATCCGCTTGAAGCTCGCCATCGATAATCAGATCCGGCACCTGTTCTTTTACAAGACGGGTCGCTTCCTTCACTTTATCCACCGCAGGATGGGTTGCGCTTCCCATTGTCGAAAAAGACAGCATGGCGACAATCGGTTCATCCCCTGTCAATTTTTGATGCGTCCGCGCAGAAGCAATAGCGATACTCGCCAATTGGTCCGGATCGGGATCGGGAACCACTGCAGCATCTGCATAAGTCAGCGGTTTCTCCCGGCCCGGAACAATCATTAAAAATGTACTTGAAACAACCGATAACCCTTTTTTCAGACCGATGCATTGTATTCCAGCCCTCAGGACATTACCGGTGGTGTTCATTGCCCCTGCCACACCACCATTTGCTCCACCCTCCCTGACCAGCATGGCCCCGAAAAAAAGCGAATCGGCAATGATCTCACTTGCTTCTTTTTTCGTTATTCCTTTATGTTTTCTAATATCAAAAAACAGCTGGACATATTTCTCGAATTGTTCCGATTTTTTCGGTGTTATAATCTGGATCCCATCAAGATCCAATTTCAACTGTTCTGCCTTCCGGCGAATAGAATTTTCTTCGCCAAGGAGCGTCAATTTACAAATCTTCTGCCGATGAGCACGAACCGCAGCCCGAATAGTACGTTCTTCCTCTCCTTCAGGGAGAACGATATGTCTTTTAAGATCGGAAGCATTCTGTTGAATCTGTTTTAATAGATCCATCTTTATGTTATCCTCAAGAAAATTTCTGAATTATTCCTATTTTCTTTCGCAGTGCTTTTTCAACAACAGGAGGAATAAAACAATTGATTCTGCCACCCAGACGGGCGATTTCTTTTACAATTGTCGAATTAATATAATAGTATTCTTCGCCCGGCATAAAATAGATGGTTTCCAGTTTCGGGTTTTGTTTTCGATTCATTAAAGCCATTTGAAACTCATAATCAAAGTCCGAAACAGCACGTAATCCCCGAATGATGGCTGTGGCCCTTTTTTTTTCGGCATAATTGACAAGCAGTCCTTCAAAAACATCTACTTTCACATTTTTCAAATTCGGAATCGAACCGCTAATCAGACTCTGTCTTTCCTCCAAAGAAAAAAGCGGATCTTTATTCAGATTGTTGGAAACAGCAACAATGATACGATCAAAAATCCGGGAAGCCCTTTTGACAATATCCAAATGTCCGTTCGTTACAGGATCAAATGTCCCCGGATAGACGGCTATTTTCATATGCACACCTAAGAATGATAAATGGAAATCATACAGTGACCGAATTGTCTCTGTTTCATGAGTTCCAGTTGATGTTTTTCAAAATCCGGATCACCAGATATATGTTCTATTATTAAAAATCCATCAGCATTTAATATTTGATTCGCATCGACACTGCTCACAATTCTATCCCTCTCATTTTCTCGAAAAGGAGGATCGGCTAAAATCAAATCAAATTTTTTCCCTTGCTGACCAAATCGTTTGATCTCTCGGAACACATCTCCGCGGACAACTCTCGCCTGATCAGAAAACTGACAGAGTGTCAAATTGGTCTGGATAAGGTTGATATTCGGTAAAGACTTTTCGACAAATACGACTTCCTCTGCTCCGCGGCTTAACGCTTCAATTCCCAACGCTCCGGAGCCAGCAAAAAGATCAAGTATTCTGACACCCTCCATCTCGTTTCCAAGAAAAGAAAAAATAAATTCTTTTACGCGCCCCGTCGTTGGACGGAATTGCAATCCCTTCGGGCCACGAAGTTTTCTCCCGCGAATTGCCCCGCCTAAAACTCTAATCACGATATCAACCAAAAGGTCGCCTCTTTATGGCGACCCAAATTAAAAATTGTTAATAGAAAGGAAATGCAATAAATGCTGTCTTTTACGAGATTTGACAATCCAATATCAACTTGAGTTTGCTGCCGCTGAAATCAGAATAGTCCAGAGAATTCATGAATAATTTTTCAAGTTTATAATTCCCGGACATTTTTTTCATGGATTGCAAAAATTGTAAAACATTCGAATTGACACCTTCAATTTTAATAGTCACTTTTGAATCCATCGGTGTTGTCACAATGGCTTCAAGATTATGTTTTCCTGCAAGATCTTTTATACTCTGGATAAAGACGCCTGCCGAAGCAAATTTTTTCGGTCCGGGTTGAACATGTTTCGATTCCTTTGTCGGCGAGAGTTGCCCGGATACGATTCCCCAATAATAAATTTTACCCGCTGTCCGGTGACGATCTTCAGGAGACACTTTATAAGCACTGATCCCCAGCAGGGTTTTAATCTTTTGCCCCACTTGGTCGGCAATCCCCGGTGTTTCAGAAACATACTCGACAAGGAACTGGTCACCATTGAGCAATATGGCGCCAAATTGTCCTTTTTCAGAAAGATCCCGAAAAATCACTTGTGATGCATTCACATAAATCATTGCCGGGAAATCTGCACTTTCACCAACCGGGACGGTCTCACCCGATGTGGTCCCGGGAGCGGGTTTTTCTCCCCCATTTTTTACACCGGCAGCATTTTTATCCGTCGTAGTTTTCGGCGGAATCGTCGGCGGCCTGATAGGCTGGACTATTTGGGTACTTTTTGCAATTTGCCTGGGCTGGATATAAAACACATACAACATGACCGTAATAACGATGATGCCCATGAGTATCCATACCCACAAAGAGCTTTTCTTCTCCTTAACATCACCAAACTCATAATCTTCATCCCGCGGATTTTCCTCATCCGGTTCATCAAAATCAGGCAGGGGTTCTTCATCCAGCAGTTTACTATCATCAAAGGACTCTGGAGTGGAGAGATCTTCATCAAAGCCCAGGCCATCCTTTAAATCATCTTCAAAATCATTACCCTCTGAAGGCTTTGAGTTCCATTCTTTTTCTTCTTCACCTTCTCCACCACCATTCTTGAACAGATTAATATCTACCATGAATCTCCTCCTCTAAAAAAATTCTTTTCCTCTGAACTTTAATCATGCCTTGGCCAGTGAAGGAATACTTTTTAGAAGTAAACCAATGGAAGGCATAAATCGATGAGGAAATTGAATGCACTCTTTCGATTCCGTTACAGAGGGAGATACATTAATTTTTCTGAAAGGATTTACAATTTCTACGGGAACAGAAATCTCTGAAGGAAGTGTTTCCGATATTTTTTGAGCCAATTTCCCCCCCAATAAAAAGATACGGTTAATATCTTCTACGTTTCTACCCAATCGATGACCAAACACAAGGCGGCGGATTTCTTTCATGAGATGTTTTACAATTTCCGCTCCGCTCAAGATTCCGGAATCAGATTTTATGCCCTGAAATAACATCCGGTGAGACAGAAAATAATCCTGCTGACGGATAAATAACAAATCGATATACGATTCGTGCGAATCAATCAAAAGTAAAATCTCATCTTTTTCAACTTTATAATTTGTCAGCAAATTCCGTATGTTGGCAAATATATCGACATCCATGCTGATTAAATTTAACCCTGCTTGTTGAATGATGGATTGAATCATTGTCAATATTTTGTTCTGTACCAGTACCAAAAGATAGGTTGGATTCCCGCTCGGCATTTGATCGGGAAGACGTTCAAATTCAACCGTGTATTGATCCACCGGAGTGATAATCATCTGATCCATTTCCCACTCCATCTGTTCCGCTATCATCTCATCATCCAATCCAAGTGAAACCGGAACCTTCTTTACAATCACCATTCCTGAATTTATCACGACACCAACTTTTCGGCAGGATGTATTAAGTCGGTTGTACAATTGTCCGACAACCTCTATATAACTATCCAGGCTGTCTTCTTCTGATTGCAGGGATGCAGGATCAAAAGGCTGAATGAGCTCTCTCGATACAATATTCCGGATTTGGTTTCCGCTCGCTTCCGCCATACTGAATTGATCGGCATTGAGTGTCAATCCGATAAACAATTTATTTTGGTCTTTATCCAAAAAAGTAATGGCTCAAATAAATGAATTATTGCCCTCTTTTTTCCCAGCTCTTTTTTCCGTCTTTATCAATTTTGCCATGATTTTGAATACTTCCACCGCCAAACAACTTGCGATAAATCGGAATCCTTAACACAACCTCTGTCGTATCTTTTGTATCGGGATGGATATCGATCGCTGTAATAACCCGGGTTGAATCGACAATTGGACATTCAATTGAAAACTTTTTAATGGCTGTCGTATCCTCAACACCAATTAAATAAGGAGTATGAGATACCGGGCAAAGCGATAACGAATCCAACAGAACATCACGATATAACTCGATGATACCGAGTTGATAAAGTACGGAACTTTTATCATTGATATTCTTTTTTATAATTTTCCACAAACCACTGGCGTTCGGCAGAACCAGGTCATTGATAATTGTTTGCATTTTGTCATTCCCCAACACTTTAAACCACACGACAGCCCGGTCCAATTTCTCCAAAGCACCGATTTTCATAGACAGCTTGATTTCTTCATCTCTCCAGTATTGATCTTTATTGAGATTCCATAGCTCTTCTTTAATTTCTTTCCACAATTCATCGGGATTGGTATTTTTCTCGTTTTTCCATCTTTCAAAAGCTTCCGGATACCAGGAGACCCGTCTTTCGCGGCTCCAAAGATTGTTAATCAATTCATTGATATCCTTTTTATGTTTCTTAAACCATGCCTTTTTCTCAACTGCCCACAATGTATCAGCCTGGGTTCTCCATATCGAATCTTTTTTGGCATTAAAAAAGTCCTCTATTTCACTTTTGCTTCTTTGCTGTATTAAACTGACAGGATCCAATCTGAGATCATCAATTGTCATACCCGAGTACGTCTCCACATCTTCGGTATAAATCTTTCCCCAAACGGGTTCAATCTCAAATGTATCTGGTTGTACATTGTTTGTTATTACGGAATCGATAAAAGCCAGTTCATCTGGAATTGTATCCGCTTCCGCTATTTGAGCCTGCATTTGTATAATGGAAGGTTTGACGTACTTCTCAAACCACGAATCATAAGACGATTCTATCATTATCTTTTCATTATCCTGCCATCCATTTTTCCGTTCCGCCTGCCACTGCTGGGAAGCAATACGGCTCCACATAGCTTCGTTCTCATTTGTCCAGGTTTTGCCCTCTTTTTTCCACAATCTGCCCCGTTCTTTTTTCCACACAAGATCGCTTTGCTTTTCCCAATACTTGTGCTGATATTCCCGCCAGATTGAATCCCGTTCCGCTTCTGATAATGCATCGATACTCTTTTCCCATTCCATTCTTCTCTCTTTTTCCCATTGTTCCTTCTGATCGACCTGCCAAATATCCTTTCGAAGTGCCTGGTCAACCGTACTTTTCAGGGAATCATAAAATACGGGACGAAAATAATCCCACCCTTTCGTTTCGGAAAGAGGTGTTCCTTTTCGGAGTGCTGCATTTGTACTTTGCAAAACTTGCCGCGGCATTTTTGTGGTTTCAAGAATACCGAGGTAAATATCCTGTCTCATTAAATCTTTCCAGACAATACCACTGTCCAGCTCGCTTGAAATATACGTGGAATCTATGGAATCGAAGAATATTTCCAATTCCTCCGCCAGTTTTATTTTCAACATATCCCAATTTGCAAGATTACCTAACGGTTTGCCGCTCAACAATCTGTTCGAAATAAGCTGCTTAATCATTTGCGGATACGGCTTGCCAAAGACAACTCGTTTGAGTTGTTTGCTTCCGATTATATCGTCCCACATGAGAACACTGTCCAGTGATGTAATACCGTTGGAATCAGAAGTAACCACATTGATCAACTCTTTCATACTATCCGTGTATGTGTTTGTTAATGTAATGTATCGAAGTTCCAGCTGTTGAATGGATTCCATCCGTGTGCGGCATATGCTGCTTAACTCTTTTTCTTCCTTCCATACCTTTGAAGGATACAGAATCGTCCAAACCAGTATTAATACCAGAACTACGATACCAATTTCATACCAGATGTTCCCTTTTCCCTTTTCTGCCATTTTATAGCCTCCCTTTACGAATTTATGGCTTAAATAAATTAATCCAGTTTTAAATAAGGTCCCAATTTCTCAACTGTTTTTTTACCGATTCCTTTTACCCTGACCAATTCTTCAATGGATTGAAAAGATCCGTTTCCATTTCGATAAGCAATGATTCGCCCGGCTGTTACAGCCCCGATTCCAGGCAATTTTTCCAATTCTTCCCTACTGGCATGATTCAGAGAAATACGTCCTGCTGGTTTTTCTATTTCGGAAGATTGTATTCCTGCTTTCCCGAGAACCGGTTCAGCCGACGAGTGAATTTCCAAAACTTCCGTCTCAGCAACATGCCCTGTTAATGGTGCCCAATGCTGACGGTACACCTGAATTCCCATCCCAACAATGAAAGTCAGAACCAAAAACAGAAGAACACCCGCTTCTCTTCTTGTAAAACCCGGTAGTTCCATCATTGTGTAAAAGACCCTTTTGTCTTCCGAAATGATCGCTGTACTTCTTCGGAAGGGAAAAGTTCATTTTGTTCAGCCAATTTATGAATCAGATCTTTGCTCACTTTTGTCAATTTTGCCGGTATCCAGACAATCAATCTGACAAGTTGATCTCCCTTGCCATATCCATTAAGATTAGGAATACCCTTCCCGCGCATTCTGAGTATTTTACCCGACTGGACACCCGAATCGATATGAAGACGTGCTTTACCGTTCAACGTCGGAATTTCAACTTCATCACCCAAAAGGGCCTGTGTAATACTGATCGGAAGCGTGAAAAGAATATCATTCCCGTGCCGTTCGAAAACATCGTCTTCTTTTTCCTCGATGAGAACATGCACATCTCCCTTTGGACCACCTCTCGGGCCTTCATCCCCCTCCCCCTTCATCGTCAAATAATTTCCTGTGGCTACACCCGGCGGTATATGAACTTTAAGTGTGGATTCTCCTTTCGTCCTGCCGGTTCCGTTACACCGTGAACACGGGTCCGAAATCACCCGGCCTTCTCCATTGCAGTTGCGACACGCTGTGATATTCACAAATTGACCAAAAAAAGACTGGGCTGCCTGCCGGACCTGACCTGACCCGTGACACACCGGACAGGTTTTAACCGCTGTTGCGGACCGGGCGCCGCTCCCGCTACACTGGTCACATTTAACCATTCGCTTTATTTTAATTTTCTTTTCAACACCCTTTGCCACTTCCTGAAGGGTCAATTGAAGCCGGACCTGAAGATCTCCACCCCTTTCTGGTCCCGAACGGGATCGGGTTCCACCAAATAAATCTCCAAAACCGCCGAATCCGCCCGAAAAAATATCGCTAAAAGTACTAAATATATCATTGATATTGTGGAAGTCATGGTAGTTTGTGCCGCGCAATCCTTCATGCCCAAACTGATCGTAACGCTGCTTTTTTTCAGGATCGCACAATACTTCATAAGCTTCTGCTGCTTCTTTAAATTTATCCTCTGCATCCTTATCGCCTGCATTTCTGTCAGGATGATATTTCAATGCCATTTGTCTGTAGGCCTTTTTGATTTCTTCCTGGCTTGATCCACGTTGAACACACAAGATTTCATAATAATCCCGTTTCGCCATTTCTTTTTACTACCTCTTGCTCACTTGCTCACCAGCACTTTCGCATGGCGGAGCACCCGGTCATTTAAATAGTAACCTTTTTCATGTTCCTCGACAACAACTCCGGATTGAACTCCCTCTTTTTCGACCTGAAGAAGCGCATCATGCTCATCCACATTAAAAGACATTCCTTTCGCTTCCATTGGCTTTAATCCGTAACTGGTCAGTTTGGCCAACAACTTTTGATAAATCAGACTAACACCTTTTTCCAATTCTGTGGGTTTTCTATGTTTTTCCAAAACTTTGAAAAAACGCTCAAAATCATCCAATACGGGTAAAATATCAGAAATCAGTTTATCATTAGCGCTCTGTATTATCAGGGCTATTTCCCGGTCTTTTCTTTTTCTGACATTTTCCAATTCAGCAGCAGTTCGAAGAAGCTGTTCCCTTATCTTTTTCAATTCCGTATCTTTTTCCCTTATTCTCTTCTGAAAAATACGGTCTTTGCTCCCTCTTTGCTGTTTTGTGATAGAACGTTTTTGGTTTGTCTTATCTTCTGTTTTCTTTTCAGCTTGTTTCGTCATTATTATTAAAACTCAATCTCAACAGAATGGAACCTTTATCCGAATTGTTCACTCATTTTATTTGAAACATGAGATATGAGAGACAGAATCCTGCTGTACGGCATCCTCATCGGACCGATAATGCCCATCGTTCCGACATCTTTACCCCGGGTATAATTCGTTGAAATGACAGTTAGTTCGTGCAGTCGTTCATCCTCATTTTCTCTTCCGATAACGATTTTGGTTTCTTTCAAGTCTCGATGAAACAATTTAATGAGACTGTTACTGTCATCAATGATATTGAAAATGTTTTCCAGCCGATCCCGGTCTGTAAACTCGGGTTGTATAACGATATTGGGCGTACCGAATTTATGAATCGAAATCGGCTCCGAAAAATCGAAGAGCTCTTTTGAAAAATCCATAATATATCGAATCAGGCCCAGATGACCGTAGCTTGTATTTCTGAGACGTTCCTTGATCGAATTTTGAATTTCATTCAATGTTAATCCGCTTAGACGCTGATTTAAAACCTCCGCTGTGATCTGGAGATCCTTGCTGTTCAAATCTGAATCGATTTTTAGAATAACTGTCTTTACCTGATGACTCCTTACACGAATAACAACCAGAACTTTTTTTTGACTCAGCTCGATCAGCTCCAGACGGTCAAAAATTCCATAATAAATTGTGGGTGTCAGGACAACTGCCAATTCATTAGATATTTCACCTAAAATCTTTGAGGTTTCTTCCAATATACGGCTGGTGATTTTACCGGCAGCATTGATTTTTTTATCTATCTTTTTATATTCCCGAGGATCAAGATATTCACGTTTTTTTAAATTGTTAACATAATAACGGTACCCTTTGTCAGTAGGAACTCTTCCGGCAGATGTATGAGGCTGATTGACATAACCCATATTTTCCAGGTTGGCCATCTCATTTCTGACTGTGGCAGAACTCCAGTCCAAACGATATTGTTTCACCAATTGCCGGGAACCCACAGGGGTAGCAGATTGGATGTAAGTTTGCACCAGACCATGAAGCAGTTTTTCCGCTCTTGCTGTAAGTGCTTGTTCCCGCAAAAAATCCCTCTTACTCTATACAAAACTTGATATAAGGTAATCATTTTTTAATCATGTGTCAAGGTAAAAATCCGACACAAATCACGCATTTAGAAACCTTTTTAACGCCATTAAACTTCCCAAATAGCTGATCAGCACTCCGATTAAAAGCGGCATAATCAGCACATGTAAAGGGACAACAAGGAGATGGGGAAACCGGAATCGGATCAGCTGAACGATCACCCAGACAATACCCATGCTGATCACTCCGCCTATAAATCCCTGAAACACACCCTGAACCACATAGGGTCTGCGGACAAAATTGATCGTTGCTCCGACCAGCTGCATGATCTGTATGTTTTTTTGCTGGGACAATATTGTTAAACGCAACGTATTTGAAACGAGTAGAATGACCGATAAAAGCACAATAAAAAAAAGCCCGATATCGATTGCAAGAATCACTTTGCTGTATTGATGAATCAACCGGAACAAGCGGCCGTGATAGATAACTTCATCTACTCCTTTTAATACTTTTATACTCTCAACAACAGTGACTATTTTTTCAGGATTTCTATATTCATTTTTAATTTTGACCAGCAGGGAAGCGGGAAGTGGGTTTTCCCCCAGTATGGCAAGCGGGTCCTCGCCAAATTCACCTCTGAATCTCTCCAATGCTTCTTCTTTTGAAATATAAGTCACATCTTCAACGCCTTCGATACTGCTCACATTATTTTGCAGGAGCTTTATAGAAAGCGGATCGAGACTATTATCAATAAAAATTTCCACATTGAGCCGTTCGTTCAACAGTCCGATCACTCGCTGAACATTAACCGTCAGGACAATAAATATTCCAAGAAGTGTGAGTGTAATCGCAACGGTCGATATAGCAATCGTGGTTGCCAGGCGGGCGCGCTTCAATCCGAGCATTCCCTCCCGGAACGAGTAAATTAGATTGATACTCATGGTACAATTTTCCCTTCCCGAATACGAATCACCTTGACCGGCATCTGGCCGAAAATATCCTCTTTGTGTGTCGCCATGAGAATTGCCATGCCTTTTCTGTTAATCCGCTGAAGAAGTTTAAGAATATCTTCCGATGCTTCCGCATCCAGATTCCCGGTGGGTTCATCAGCTAAGAGCACAAACGGTTCGTTTGCCAAAGCACGGGCAATTGCCACGCGCTGCTGTTCTCCCCCGGACAGTTCCGGTATCATCGCATATCTTTTATGGCTCAGACCGACCTCGGCAAGCACCTGAAAAACACGGCGTTTAATCAGTTTTCTACGAACGCCGGTTGCCCAAAGAGCGAACGCTACATTCTCAAAAACATCCCTGTCTTCCAGCAGTTTGAAATCCTGAAACACGACACCCACTTTTCTTCGGAAATAGGGAATCTCACTGAGACGGATTTCCTTGACATCGTAATCAGCAACAACAAGTTTGCCGCGGGTCGGGAAGATTTGCATGTGAATCAGTTTGAGGACCGTACTTTTACCCGCCCCGCTGGGGCCGACAATGCAGGCAAACTCACCCGAACCCACATGAAAATTTACGCCCGAGAGAATCTGATTTTTTGCAACGCGGTACCAGACATCTGTCAAATAGATCAAAAAGACTCCTTTCTCAAGACAAAATGAATCCGGTCTGATCTGTTTTGCCCCGGCTGGAAACTGAAATCTTCAAATTTGCCCATATGGATAAACCTGCTTCGTTGAACACATTCTTCGATCTCGGACAGAGTAAAAATGCTCTGTTGATGATGTTCCTGACAAACTGTGTGATCTCCGCTTTCTGTAACTTCAAAAACAGTGTGCAGTATCTTTTTCGTTTTATCGTACCAGGACCGGCGCATAATCTCCTGATTCCGAAAATGCATGGCCTCCGCATAATCCGCCCAGTATTTTAATACATGGTGTTCCGTAACGATATCAAAAATGAACAATCCGTCCGGTGTCAAACACTGGATTACTTCATTGAAAACGGAATCGAGATCCGTAGAAGATAAATATTGAACCGAATCATAGAGACAGAGAAACACATCCCAACCCGGTTTCAGGGATAAATTTTTCAGATCCCCCTGCCAGAGCAAAAATTCACCGTTTCCACCCGACTGACGAATCATCTCAGAAGAAAGATCAAAACCGCAGACCGCATATCCTTTTTGGGACAATTCAAACATCAATTTTCCCGTGCCGCAACAGCTATCAACAATACGATTCCCTGCTTTTCCGAAACATTTGATCAGCTTATCGAGATACCCGGCCCACGACCGATAATCGACGTGGGACATGAGATCGTCGTACCCCGATGCGATGGCGGAATAGGGAATCACAGGAGTGGATTTCTTTTTGGGCAGGAACGATAGTGGATTCATTTTTGAAAGTGATCCCATCCTTTTTCAGAAAACGAAACGTTTTTTTCCCCGCGTTTGATCCTGATCCCTTTTTTCTTGTGAACTATTTCACCAATTACTGTAACAGGAACCCGCTTCTCTCCTTGACTGTGATTGATCCACGAATCAAATCGATCTTGATTTACTGTAAAAAGCAGTTCATATTCTTCACCGCTCGTCAAAGCAAAACGGGTCGGGGATGTTCCCATTTTTTCCTCCCACACTTTTAAATCCGGGTGAAGCGGAAGCGCCTCTTCCCAAAGAATACATCCCAATCCGCTTTGTTCGCAGAGATGTCTTGCATCCGAAGCCAGACCATCACTGATATCGATCATGGAGGAGACAGGCAGTTCACGGATCAGTTTCCCCGCTTCCAGGATTCTTGGTGCTGGTTTTAAAAAACGGCGGATCGATTTCTTAAACAAATTTTTATCCTGACCTTCCCTCAGTGCTTCGAAACCTGCGCGAGCACCGCCAAGTGTTCCGGTGACACAGATCAAATCCCCTTCCTTCGCTCCGGAACGTCTCTTAATTAAATTTTCATTCACATACCCGATTACGCTGATTGAAATAAATCCTTTGCTACCCGACCGCGTCGTATCTCCCCCGGTAATTTTAGTGTTATATACCTTGCCGCAGTGTTTTAATCCGCGATAGAAAGATTCCACATTTTCGACAGTCCACTTATCCGGCAGAGCGAGAGAGATTAATGCATAAGCAGGAACACCTCCTACAGCGGCCACATCACTCAAATTGACGGCGAGCGCTTTCCATCCGAGTGCATCAAAAGGCGTATACCGTAAATCGAAATGGACTCCTTCAACCAGAGCGTCCGTGGTCAGAACCAGGCAGGAACCGGTTTTCGGACGGATCACGGCTGCATCGTCGCCGATTCCCAAAACGATCTCATCCGATTGGCTCTCGACGATCCGGCAGATCCGTTTGATCAGTCCGAACTCCCCTGTCTGAGAGAGTTGCACCTACCCCTCCGTGATTTTTACGATCATCCGTCTATTCCGGGGGCCGTCAAATTCACAGAAATAGATCGACTGCCAGGTACCCAGAACTAAATTGCCTCCGTTTACGATCAGACTCAAAGAGGGACCAAAAAGACTGGATTTGATATGTGCGGCCGAATTACCTTCAATATGATGATAATGATCCTGAAACGGGATGATTTTTTCGATCTCGTAAAGTATATCCCGGACCACTGAATGATCTGCATTTTCGTTGATCGTCACTGCAGCCGTGGTATGTGGAACCCAGAGATGGCAGATCCCTTCCTGAATACCGCTTTCCTGCAGCACTTCATGCACGTTCTGATCTACAATGATGAATTCGGTACGCGAATGTGTGGGTACGCTGATTTCCTTGAACATGATTAAAAATATAATCAGGTGAAATTTGGGATGCAAACTATTTTTTCAAGCTTTTTATCATGAGTAATATTAAGTCACGTTTTCTGCTTCTTCTTCTTTGCCGCAGGAAAAAGGATGTTATTCAAAATGAGACGATAGCCGGGAGAGTTTTTATGTAAAGCGAGATCCGTTGGCGGATCACCGACAAAATGCTGATAATCTTCGGGATCGTGGCCGCCTAAAAAAGTGAACGTGCCTTTACCGATGTTTCCGTGAATGTACTTTACCTCATCGGCGTCAACTTTTTCTGCCATGATAATAACGGATTTTTTAATCAATCGTTTATGAAATCCCGTCGTTTGCCCCATAAAATTGTGAATCACGGAAACGTGATCCTGAGTCAGCATGGTGGGTACCGGATCATACTTGGCCGAAAATTCAAACAGGGTAAAATAATCCTCTTGCGCCTGACGCGCCAAAGTCCGGTCCAGCGGTGTCGTGTCGATATCCGAAAATTCATATATCATCGGATCGGTATAGAGTTTGAAACCGGTGAAAGCAAAACATCGATTATAATCGAGTTTCTTTTCATAATCGGGATCGACCGGATCACCGTCAAATACGGCCTGGCAAATATCCGTGCCTTCTGCCGCCAGGGTGATGTCGTACGAATCTGTGGCGGAACACATCGCAAATAAGAATCCACCTTTGAAAACAAAAGATCGAATCGTTTTTGCGACAGCTAACTTCAATTCGGAAACTTTGTCAAATCCCAGCCGGCGGGCTTCGGATTCAAAAAACTGCTGCTGGTCAATGTACCACTGTGCATTTCGGTAGCTTCCATAGAACTTGCCGTACTGCCCCGTAAAATCTTCGTGATGAAGGTGCAGCCAATCATATCGCTCCAATTTTCCGTGAAGCACCTCCTCGTCCCAGAGTGTTTTGTAGGGAATCTCGGCATACGTAAGGGCCAATGTCACGGCGTCATCCCAGGGCTGCTTGTTGGGAGGCGTATAGACAGCCACATTGGGGGCTTTCTCAAGCAGAATAACTTCCATGTTATTTTCATCGATGATGTGATAAATGGAAGCCACAGTCGTTCCGTCAACCATTTCGAACCTGACTCCCCGGATCCGGCACTGGCGGAGGATCGAGTTATCCGTCTGCATTAAAAACGAACCACCCCGGTAATTGAGCAGCCACTCCACATTGATATTTTTTTCGAGTGCCCGGTATGCAATCCCGTAGGCCTTCAAATGATCTGTCTGGCTCAAATCCATAGGAATAAGAAACTGTTGACTCCATAAAAACGGGACATGCACGAAACAGATTAACAGCATCCATTTGTATATTCTTCTCACAATTTCACCTCTTTTTCGAGCCGGCGGATGCGTTCCCGAACCTCATCCCTGAGAAGACTGTACGGATATTGCGTCAACAGCCTTTCATATCTCAGGAACGCCTCTTTTTTATTTCCTTCCTTTTCCATGATCCACCCCGATCTCTCCAGAGCCCGGTCCGCAAGAAAGTGTTCCGGGAAACGGACAAGAAACGTGTTGAAACTGGCCAGGCCGGTTTTAAGAAGATTCATTTCAATGGCCAAATCTCCTTTTTGATCCAGCGCGTAAGGAATCAAAGGATCTTCCGGCTGTCCGGCAATAAGACTATCCAGAACAGCGTCTGCCCTGTTCAGTTTTCTCTGTTTGATTAAATATTGACTGCGGGAGAAAAGAGCCAGAGATTGCCGATTTGTTCTACTGTACGCTTTTAAAAACATCCGGAGCTCCAATCCATCATTAAGGCGTGGTTCCTGCGCCCCGTCTCCCGTCACTGTTTTTGCTGAAAGCTTGTCCAGTTCGGAAACGGCCTTTTCAAAGTCCCCCATGAAATAGAGGATCTCGGAACGGCTGATCAAGGCACGAATCCATAGAGCGCTGTGTTTTTCCTCTTCGTGTTCGATTATTTTTTGAAAAAGTTGTCCGGCTTCATCTAACTTTCCGTTCGCGATCAAGCATTCGCCAAGCTGCAGTTCACTATCGACAGATTCGGGCGAATTCGGCCATTTCCCGATAATGAATTGAAAGGTTTCTTCCGCATCCGAAAAATGGAAAAGGCCGTTTTTTTGAATAAGCCCGATCTGATAAAGCGCCTGCCGGGCCAAATCGCTTTTGGGATATTCCATGGCAAGGCACCGGTATATCTCAACCGAACGGTTCAGATTACCCTGTGCTTCGTAGGATTGGGCGAGCCCTTCCAGAACACGGTCTTTCAGGGTGAAATTCGGATATCTTTCGATAATGTTCTGATAGGCCAATTCTGCATAATGAGCAGCTCCGGCCCGGAATGCTTTCTGTCCAAACTCAAACAGTGTTTCGCCTCGTTTTGCAGGACTTTCGAGTGATTCAAGTGTCAGGGCTTCCCGAAGCGCTTCCTCATACGCTTCCCCGCGGAGATGATAATCGATGAGCACGATTCTAAGATCGAGATTTTTGGGATTGGCACGAATGGCCTTTTCAAACTCTTCCCGAACCTCGCGATAGACTTTGTTCGTCCCGGGATATTTGTACAACTGGCTTTCGATATAAGGGGCCTGGCCGGGATAAAGCAGAAGATGGACGATCAGTTCGGAAGCGGCCTTTCCGTATTCGATTTGAACAGCATAGAGATTAGCGAGGTTCAGGGCAAAAAGCGTTTCATTGCCGAGTCGCTTTCTGCCTAGCAAATAGATCTTTTCGGCTTCATTAAAATACTGCTCCCGGGTCATGGAAGCCGCAACATTTGCATAGGTAGCCAGATCGTTCGGGTTTTGTTCCACAGCTTTTCCCCATTGTTGTACCGCCTTTTCACGGTCTCCCATTTTTGCATATATTTCAGCTTCCGATATAAGCAGTTTCCCGTCACCGGGCAGTTTCTTTTGCCAGTCCGCAAGCAGGTCGAGCGCCCGGTTATAATCTTTCGTTCTCAAACAAAAATCTTTATAGGAATAAAAGACATCAATCCGGTCCGGAGATCGGGCATAGAGTGTTTCATAAACATTCTTTGCCTCTTCCCACTGCTCCGAATTTTCCAGCTCTTTGGCGAGTCGCAGCTGTTGTTCAACTTGTTGTGCAGAGCTGTACCGCGGAGCCATAAATAAAAGGGAGAAAAGAATCGGAATAAAAATATTGATCCCTATTCTGCTGTTCATTGTTTTACCTTTTCCGATTCCACCTGCATCAATGCTTCGAAATAACTGCGTATCAATGCCTGATAATCTTTGGTATACCCCTCTTTTCCGATTCTCAAAATATCCCGCCGGAGACGGTCCAGGACCTCTGAAGTCTTGTAAACATTGTCCTCCGGGCTCTGACGAAAAATATCCTGGCCGGACCTGGCTTCACGCTTTCGGCTGTAATCCCTCCGCGTCACGGAACGTTGGGCGTCAAGCAGACGGGAAAGAATCTGCTCCTGGCGGTGGACAGTCTCCTGTGATGCTCCTTCCGTTTTGAGAGTTTCAATCACTTCTTCCATCTCTTTCGCGAGATTATCGAGATTTCCGGCTACATCCGAACGGTCTCCGAATTTTTCGAGTGTTTCCTCCAGCATTTTTTTTACGGCAGCCTGTTCTGCGGCTATCCGGGACATGGCTGCCTGCTGTTCAAGAGAGAGCCGGCCCTGCTGGAGCAGGTCCATCATCTGACGGTTGATCATCATCTGCTGCATGCCCATCTGTTCGAGCGAAAGAAAAAACTGTTCCATACCGAGACCCGATCCACCGCTGGCAAGGGCATCCATGGACTCCTGAATCGCCATGACCGCTTCGTTCAGTCCGCCCATAGCCCCGGACTGCTGATCCGAAACCGATGGGTTATCTCCGGATTCGGTCATCTTCTGAAGCGCCTGCGCCATACTGGCATGCGCCTTGCCGATGGCCTTGCCTGTTTCAGGTGTTATTGAAAAAGTTTTCTGGGAAAGTTCGTACAGTGAATCGGCGACCTGAGAAAGTCCTTCAATGAGGGAAAGCTGTGTTTTCGATGCTTCGTTGCGGTCGGTCTTGCCGGATTTTGTGCTTTCCATCAGCATTTCCTGATCCCGGGAAAGCTGGAGCAGCTGAAACGAACTCTTCCGCAATTTTTCCATGACCTCTTTTTTTTGCCGGCTCTGCATTTCTTTCTGGGCTTCCCGGAGCTGGTTGGAAAGCGTGGACATTGTCCGTTTGATCTCTGCACCCTGGCTTCCAGCATTTTGAGACTGCATGTTCTGCATCATTGCCTGCATCTGTCCGATCTGTCCCGTGAGATTCTCATTCTCCATCGTTTGCATAGCGGATTCCATGGAAGACATCGGCATGTCGGACAGGGTTTCCATTTTCTGCATCAGGTTCTGCATTTCTTTCCGTAAAGCTTCCGTATCCTTTTTGATCCCCTCTTCAGTGCTTGTTAGATTGTCCATTTCCGGAGGTTTTGCTTTCTCGACCTGTTGATTTACATCGTCCTGTCTTTCCATCAAATCGTCGATACGTCTGATCATCTCATCCATTTTCTGTTCGATCTGAATCCGTTTTAAAAGAGAAAGGGTACGCTCGATGGATTTTAAAAAATCTTCCTGGGAAAATTGAAAGTTCTCCATGGCTTTTTTTAACGCTTCTTCACTCACCTGGGAGAGAGCTTCCTGCATTTTCTTCATGGATTCCAGCAGTTCCGGAGTCGCGATTTCTTCGTACATCTTCTGAAGCTCCTGATATTTTTCAAGCGTTTCAAGGCTCAGCATGTCGTTTTTTTCCATCCGATCGATAAGCTTGTCAATGTCTTCTTTCAGTTGCTGAACTTTCTGTGCCATCTGCTGCTGTTTGTCGGTCATCTGTTCAATATTTTTACGATCTTCCCACTCCAGTTTTTCGCCGCTTTTTAATTCTTCCGAAATATGTTCCAGTTCATCTTTTAGAGATTGGCTCTCTTTAGAAATTTCGGACAGGGCATCGGTTTGATTGGCCTGTTCATTTTCAACCTCTTTGTATATTTCATAAATGGAAGGAAAACGCAAAGTCAGGATGCTGCTGCGGCCGCTTTTTGGTCCCGAAACAGCGTCGTTGTCAAATACTTCATAGAGATACGCGACCACATCCTCCGGGAAAAGTTCGAGCGTTCCGAGATCCCAAAGTGTATCCAGAAGAACACGGGCCGGTGCGTCGGGAGGGAGAATCAAAGGAACGTATCCTGTATCCGGCCGGATCGATTCCTTCCCGTCATCCGTTTTTTTCCAGTAAATTAGTCGGGATTTCGAAATCCCGAAATCATCTTCCGCTTCCAGGGTAAGCGGAACGCACATACTCTTGTCGAGGTCGATATGTTTTTCGGGAGACTGAATACGGGCGATGGGAGGATAGTCCGGTTTGATTGTAATGAAATAGGGAATCGGATTCTCGTCGGTCAGATCCAATGTGTCTTTTAGAAGAATATAATATTTATCTTCCTTACGGACTGTAAATCCACTTGTCGCTTTTTGACCCGATATCTGCATCTGTATCTGAGGTTGATTCTCAAAAATGATTTCCGCTTCTTTCAGACTTTTATTCGCATCGACAGCTACAGTGACGCGTGTGCCTTTCAGTACTTCGATGTTCCCTGTGTTGGATTCCGGAATAATGGTTCCCATCTTTGCATATTCGGGAGGAGTAAGCCTGAGCTGGAGAATCCGGACTGTAGGGCGCTGAATGACATCGATCCGGTAATCGGATGTTTTAAACCGATCCGTCTGCACATAATAATCGACGCTGTTTCTGAGATTCCGCAGATCATATTCATAAGGAAACGTCAGGTCCTTTTCGATGACAACCTGTTCTTTTTCCAGGATAACAAGTTTGAGCATTTCGGGAACCGGCCCCTCGCATTGAACCGAGATCCGTACATCTTCCCCCTGAACCAAACGGATGTTGCCTGGGAACACCTTCAATTTATAGGGAAGCGGAGAAGCAAACTCCTGCCGCGGGTGCATCAGATGATAAACTGCATCCGACAACCTTCCGGGTGAAATCACAAAACAAATCAGTACAGCTCCCAGGACGATACCGAGAAGCTGCAGCATCCTGTTTTGTTTTTCTTTGGAAACGGCCTGACGAAAATCGATATTCCGGATGCTGTTCCAGGAAGACTGCAGCGCGGCTTCCGCCAGTTCAGGAGATGTTCGGTCTGTTTCATTTCCCCTTGATTCGAAAACCTGAATCGCGTCTCCCAGCCGGTCTTTAATATCGGGAAAAATCTGGCCGATCCGGAGTGCGAGTCGGATATCATCCGGAACATTTTTTTGAAAGAGAAAGGAATAGACCGGTCTGCCAATCCACATGATAAATCCGTAAATACCAAAAGCAATAAAACCAACTATGAGAATGGATCGAATATCCGGTTTCATCCGGAGCATCGCTTCTGTCAGGAGCAGCCCGGATCCTGCAATGAAAAAGAGTAAAAGAAAAGTAAATACTCCCTCCCAGATCAGAACGGTTTTCCCGTACTGACGGAACCGGTGGAGCTGATTCTTGATGGACTGGTACTGATTTTCTTGATGATTGGACATGATTTAATGCATTAAGGCATAAACAATGATATTTAGACCCATTCGAAGCGCGGCTTCTCTTTTTTCAGGCGGATCTTCGTGCACCTGAGGATCGGCCCATCCGTCCGAGATATTGGTTTCGTACGTATAAAAAACCATGAGGCGGTCCCGGTCATCCAAGATGCCAAATCCCTGGGGAGGTTTGTTATCATGCTCATGAATTTTTGGAAGACCGTGGTCAAATTGAAAGTGAACATGATAGATGTCGTGTGAAAAAGGGAGTTCGACAAGCGGTCTGTCCGGGAAAACCTGCTGCATCACTTTCCTGAAATAGGAATCCAACCCGTAATCGTCATCCACATAGAGAAATCCGCCCTGTAAAAGATAATTCCGGAGCCGTTCTGCTTCTTCATCATTTAAAGTGATTTTCCCGTGGCCGGTAAGAAAGAGTATAGGATAAATGAAAAGAGACTCATCCAGTATCGATATTTTTGCCTCGTCAGTGTTAATATCAATATTGGTCTCTTTCTGAATGAATTCACATAGATTCGGAATGGCGGAAGGATCGTTGTACCAGTCTCCCCCGCCGTCGTACTTGACTCTGGCAATCGTAAGCGCACTGCTCTCTCTTGACGATTGGGTTACCCCAGCGGACGCAAAACAGAGAGCAGTCCAGAAAAACAATCTTGATAAAAAATTTAACCGCATTAGCTTCTAAAACACTTTGATTCCGATCATCACCACCATCACTACGGCAACAATGATTTTGGTCACTTTACCGCCGACCGCGCCTATAAAAGCGCCGGTGCCCACTTTCAGAGCTTGTTCAAAATTCATTGAATGAAACAATTCCAGTGAGAAAGCGCCTAAAAACGAACCTAAAAAACCGCCGATAAATGTTCCTAGAACTGGCATGACGGGTGTTCCGATCACAGCACCGATGAAACCGCCGATAATGGCACCTGCGATGGCCCATTTCGAACCGCCGAACTTTTTCGCCAATATTCCTCCGAAAATAAACTCGAACAACTCCACAAGAAGAGCGATCCCCAGGAGGATCCCCAGAAATAAAAGTGTAACCCGCTCAAAACCGGTCAGAAGACCATACACCAGCGCGTCGGCCACAATGATAAATGTCCCCTCGATTCCGAAAGGGATCAACACAATTCCCAAAATGAGAACCAGCCAGAAAAAAATCATTCCGACAACTTCCAAAGACAATACTCCTTTTTTATTCTCCCAGTTCCTGGATTAAATCTACATATGTATTCAACTATAAAATAAAACAAAAATCCTATTGTTCAAAATAGGATTTTCATTGCAATAATAACTTAAAAAAATTAGATTCTGACCCGTCGTACATTATCAGGGTCAATGTTTAAAATAATTGATTTTGTAACCTCCACCCCTGGATTCCTGATTAAAAATTTCAGGAATGACACCCTGTCCCTGTCATTCCCGCAGTCTTTTGAGCGGGAATCCACTTTTGACTCTTACAAATAATCATCTTTAATGTATTTTTCTGAGTTTTCCACAACGGGTTAAAATCTATTTTCAACGCATCTATGGAATCTGGATATACTCTTTCTTGAACAAAAGCTCGGCCATGAGCACACCGCCGCCTGCTGCACCGCGAAGCGTGTTGTGCGAAAGCGCGACAAACTTCCAGTCCATCACATTATCTTCCCGAAACCTCCCCGCGGAAATTGTCATGCCGTTGCCCTTGTCCCGGTCCAGAGCCGTCTGCGGCCGATCTTCTTCCTCGAAATAATGGAGGAACTTTTCAGGAGAAGATGGGAGTTCCAGCTCCGCAATCGGATTCTTGAAATTTTCGATTGCCTCTACGATTTCCTCCTTCGAAGGCTTTCTTTCGAACCGCACATGGACCGAAGCCATGTGCCCGTCGGTCACAGGAACACGGATGCAGGTCGAGGAAATTCGGGGCTTCACAGCCGGTTCCAGTCTCCCGTTGCGAACCGTTCCCCAGATCTTCAAAGGTTCATCTTCGGACTTTTTTTCTTCCCCCCCGATATAGGGAATCACGTTGTCCTTGATTTCCGGAAAAGTGTTGAATGTCTTGCCCCCGCCCGAAATGGCCTGAAGGGTCGTCACAATCATTTCCTCGGGACCGAAAGATTTCAGAGCTTCGAGGACGGGCACGTAGGATTGAATTGAGCAGTTGGGTTTGACGGCGATCAGACCCTTGTCCCAGTTGCGGTTCTTTCGCTGAATATCGATGAGCGCCACATGATCCGGATTCACTTCCGGAATAAGCATGGGAACGTCTTCGGTCAGACGGTGCGCTGAATTGTTCGAGATAATCGGAATGCCTCCGCTTGCATAGCTGATCTCGATTTCGCGGACCTTCGCCTTGTCCATGGCAACTGCAGAAAATGCCATTCCGATCTGTCCGGCGATCTTCTCCCGATCTTTCTCAACTTCGACAATTCGTAAACGGCGGACACTTTCAGGAATCGGAGTACTTAATGTCCATCGGTTGTGCACGGCTTCTTCGTACGTCTTCCCTGCAGATCGGCTCGAAGCGGCCACACAAACAATCTCGAACCACGGATGATTTTCAAGCAGTGAAACGAACCGCTGTCCCACCATTCCCGTCGCACCGAGAATCCCTACCGGTATTTTTTCTTTAAGTTTCAAGTTTAATCATTCCCCGTATTATCCATAACTTTCAATTTACTGATATGTTATATCTTTGCATTGATTAAAATTATCGGTTTCTTGTTTCAAGTTTCTAGTTTCTTGTTGAAAATTTAAACAGACTACTTTTTATACTTCATTCCTTTAATATTTGATCCTTTTAAATAGGTCATCAATCCGCTGATCATCCGGCTAATTTCTCTTATCGATTCATTCGATCGATTAAATTCGTCTTGAGAAATATATTTTTAATCGAATGCAATATAAATTCGACTTCTAACCTCGCCAACAGAACCCTTGGCTATTGCTAAAAATTGAATGAATTTTTTTCCGCCATCCCTCTCAAAACCTTCGGCAATATTGGATATAATCGAAACACTTGCTTTACGAATCTGCTCTCGAAGTCTAAAATCCTTCCCAAGTTGACCGTGACTGGAAATTGTGTAAATTTCATGTGTCAGTATTCTTGCTTTTTGCCAGACTTGAATATCTTCGAATGTCTGAAAAGTTACCATTCATCCACCCGAAACTTGTAACCAGAAACTTTAAACTAGAAACTCGAAACTCACGTCAAAAAACTCGCAATTCGAATAATATCCGCAAAGACTCCGGCCGCAGTCACATCGGCTCCGGCACCCGGGCCCTTGATCACAAGAGGCCGTTCCTTGTATCGCTCCGTCGTAAAAACAACCATATTGTCGCTTCCGGAAAGCGAACAGAACGGATGATGATTCTCTACTTCTTTCAGGGCAATCGACGCTTTCCCCTTTTCAAGAGTGGCAATGTATCTCAAAATATGCCCTTTGGCCGAAGCTTTCTGTCTCTTCTGTTCGAACAAAGAATCCGCTTTTTCCAATTCCTTAAAAAATTGTTCGATGTTACTGGCCTTCCGGCATACCGGAGAAAGAATGTTCTCCACATGCACGTCTTGGGGTTCAAGCTCTGCTCCGGTTTCTCTGGCGAGAATGAGCAGTTTCCTTGACACATCCAGTCCGTTGAGATCCTCGCGCGGATCCGGTTCTGAATATCCTCTTTGCATGGCCTCCCGGACGATTTCACTGAATTTTTTGTCACCTGAAAAAGAATTAAAAATATAGCTCAGTGTTCCGGACAGGACCGCTTCAATTTTAAGAATACGGTCTCCGCTTGATATCAGATCGTTGAGTGTGCTGATTACAGGAAGGCCTGCGCCGACATTGGTTTCGTAAAGAAATTTTACGCTGTGTTTGAACGCGCTCTCTTTCAACCGGCGGTACCGTTCGTACGGGCCGGAGTTCGCCCGCTTGTTGGGAGTGACGATTGAAATGCTGTTGTTCAATACATTTTCGTATTGGGAAACAATGTCATCGCTGTCCGAACAATCGATAAAAATGCTGTTGGGAAGATTCAGCCTGTTCATCGTGTCAAAAAACCGGTTCAGATTCGTTTTAACTCCCGTATCCTGGAGATGTTTTTCCCATCGATCAAATGGGATACCTTTTTCATCGAACATCATGAGATCGATATTTCCGATACCAATCAGCCGGATGTCGAGAGAAAGCCGGGATTTCAAATAATCGGCCTGGCCTTTGATTTGTTTGAAGAGTGTGCTTCCGATCAATCCGGTTCCCAAAACAAAAAGATTCAACGATTTTGTGCCGGAAAGGAAAAATGCTTCATGCAGCGCATTAAGGGCTTTGGCCTCGTTCTCCCGATTGATCACCACGGAAATGTTGAGCTCCGAACTGCCCTGGCTGATCGCAACGATGTTGATACCGTTCTTCCCAAGCGCCTGAAAACAGCGTCCCGCAATACCGGGCGTCTTCCGCATATTTTCACCGACGATGGCGATGATCGAAAGGGATTTTTCAACGATCACCCTGTCCATACGGCTGGCTGCGATTTCAAGATCGAATTCTTCCTCGATGACCTTTCTGGCCTCTGCAATGGACTTCGGATCGACAGCGAAACAGATCGAATGTTCGGACGATGCCTGTGTAATGAGAATCACGCTGATATTTTTTCTCGCCAGTGCGCCGAACAACCGGTTGGAAGTACCGGCCACTCCGATCATGCCGCTGCCCTGAACGCGCAGAAGGGCGATATTATCGATGGAAGAAATCCCTTTAACCAGATATCGTGAATCGGATTGACGGCCGATAAGCGTTCCGGGCAAATCGGGGCGAAACGTATTTTTAATCACGATTGGGATCTGATTTTTCGATGCCGGCTGCACGGTCGGCGGATAGATGACCTTGGCACCGAAATGGGACAGTTCCATCGCTTCTTCGAAAGTCATGCTGTCGATGGCAAACGCTTTTGGAACTTTTTTCGGATCGGCTGTCATGACTCCGTCCACATCGGTCCAGATCTGTATCTCCGCAGCGGAAAGCGCCGCCCCCAATATGGAAGCCGTATAATCCGAACCGCCCCTGCCGAGTGTCGTGGTTTCATTGTTTTCGGTGGACCCGATAAATCCGGTTACGATCTGGAGCTTTGGATGCTGTTTAAAATAGTCCTGTATATTTTTATTCGTCGCTTCTTTGTCAATTCGTGCAAATCCGAACGTTTCATCGGTTTTAAAAAGAGGCCGGGTATCTAAGAATTCTGATTGGATGCCCCGGGACCGAAAACTCTCGCAGATAATATATGCCGAAAGCCTTTCTCCGAAACTCATGATAAAATCGAGGCTTTTCGGAGAAAGCTCCTTCACAAGAAAAACACCATGAAGCGTATCTGCCAGCTCATTGATTTTGGCTTTGACTTCCTGACGAATTCGGGTCTGATTTCCCTTCGGGATCAATTTATTCACTGCCTGGAGATGCCTCTGTGTCAACAGCCGCAGTGAGGAAAGATACGCTTCTTTTCCCGCCGCAGCATCCCGGCTTATTTCGATGAGATAGTCGGTAACACCGCCGAAGGCGGAAACGACAATCGCACGTGGTCTGTTCTCTTTTTTCAGGGATTGAATGATCCGAATGATATTTTTGATACACTCCGGTGTAGCCACCGAAGTCCCGCCGAATTTGAATATTTTCATTGTGAAGGCGACCTTAATGATAATCCATAAAGAACACGAATTTAAGTGTGTTAAATATACAAAATAAATG
>CAZTZL010000038.1:0-28425 GCA_964617625.1 uncultured bacterium | reverse complement strand
ATTAAAATCTCCTTTTTTTTATAACTGAAATCTTTTCTATCAATCTCTCAAAATAAAGTGGATTTTCGCAAATCATCTTAGTATATTTGTCAATAATACTGCATCCTCTGCACTGCACTGAAATTTGGTTAATCAAAAAAATAAGTATTAAATCTGGTTTAAATAATGGAACAACAAAATATGAATTGGAAGTATTATTGTCCACACTGTCTTCACTATGACAATAGTACAGGCGCATGTTCAAAGTTATATTTTAATTTAAGTTCAAATCCAATAACTTTTATTAAAAAATGTGCAGGACAATTTTATGAAATTGATAGAGATAAGGAAAAAGAACTATTAGAAAAGAAAAGTAATAATAATGAAATTAATACTATTGATATAGATATGGTTGGTAAAATAATTGTTCAATGTCATAATTGCGGTAAAAAATATAGAATAGCTAATCCATTAAAACCTAAACGTTACAGGTGCAAAAATTGTAATAATACTGTTGAGGTCATTCCACAATATCCTGTATTAGAGGAAGAAGTTGAGTCGCAACTAACAATAAAGAAAAATCCTCCTAAAAATTATTGTCCAAAATGTAGGTATTTCCTCAAAAACTCTATCTGGTGTAGTAAATTCAATTTCAAAATAAAAGATAATATATCAAAATATTATCAGGATTGTAATGGTAAATATTTTACTCCAAAAATTGTTGAAAAAGAGATAACGTATGAAAATCAAAACAAGGTTGATCCGCCTTTTTATTACGTACCTAAAGGTCGTTTTTTCCTATATACTCTGATCACAGGTGGTTTTTACCAATTTTTTTGGTTCTACAAAAATTGGAAATTGATACGAGATATTAATGACCTACGAATTTCTCCATTTTGGAGAGCTTTTTTTGCACCGATTTTCTGTTTCTCATTTTTTAAGAGAGTTAAAGATCATGCAATCAACTACAATATAAACACAAATTTAATACCTATATTATTAGGTGCTGGATATTGGATTTTAAATGGTTCATATGCAAGAATACCATCTCCAGTAGACAATATATTCTTAATATTTTTAATTCTTTTGCTATTTCCAGTACTAACCTTAATAAAGAAAATCAATATAAAAATTAATGCTAAGGATATCAAAACATCTAAAGGTGAAATTACATTTTTAATAATTTTTACTTTATTGAATATATTCATTATCTATATGGGTATTAATGATCTTTCAGCACAATAATAATCGCCTTAATAACCAGTCCTGGTCACTGAACAGTTGGGCTTCACAGCCCAGCTATTATTTACGTTTTAAGTACGACCAATCCATAACGATTTAAATTATTAAGTGGAAAATATTTTTTATGATCACAATCAAAGACATAGCCAGACTTTCCGGATATTCCCAATCGACCGTTTCAAAAGCTCTGAATGACCGCTCCGATGTCAGTGCGAAAACAAAATCAAAAATACTTGCAATCGTCAAAGAATCCAAATTCACACCCAACGCATTCGGCAAAGCGCTCAAGAAAAGAACCTCTGAAAATATCGGGGTCCTTTTCTGCCGCGATCTGCATTCCATATCCGGAAATCCGTTTTACTCGAGAGTGCTTGAAGGAATAGAAGCAGAACTTGCACTTAATAATTTCAATCTCATCCTTCAAATCATCACAGAAACCACGAAAGACGAACTTCCCAAAATGGCCAGAGAACGGCAGGTCGACGGCCTCATTATTGTCGGTGTGTTTAAAGATGATTATCTCAACCGTATTCTCAGCGAGAATTTGCCGGTCGTCTTTATCGATCCCAAAGTTCCCCTTGAAAACCATTGTCAAATACTGATTGACAATGAACACGGCGCTTTTCAGGCCACGAAATATTTGATCGACTGCGGGCATAAACGGATCGGGTTTATTTCGGGAGATCTTTCACGGCGCAGTTTTCAGCAGAGATATAGCGGCTATATCAAGGCATTGAAGTATCACAATATCGATCCGGATGAAGCCCTTGTTCGAACCGGCGGACTTGAAAACGGATACGACCATGTCAAATACCTGTTAAACACACAAAAGCCAACCGCTATTTTCTCTGCGAACGATATCAATGCCATTTACGGGTACAGGGCAGTCAATGAAAAAGGATTAAAGATTCCGGATGATATCAGCATTGTCGGTTTTGACGATATTGATCTGGCAAAAATGTCGACGCCGTCATTGACGACGGTGCGCGTCTATAAAGAAGAACTGGGATCGATTGCTGTCCGGACCATACTGAATTTAATTCGAGGTGAAAAAGGGAAACCGGTTACCACGATTATGCCGGCCAAATTGATCGAGCGGCAATCTGTGAGAGATTTTAATAATCCAAACCGGATTTTTCAAGATCTCGAATGATACAAACAAAGATCAATAATCATCATGGACATCCTTTCCAGTGCGCTGAACCGTTTCCCCTTCCCCCGCCGTCCCAAGTTGTATTTGGGACGGAAAAGCAAAAATAATTTCATTTAAACAGGAGGTCATCACATGAAACTCCGCCATCTCTTCACAATCAATTTCCCTATCGCTGTCTTCTTTGGTTTGACATGCACTTTCTTGCCCTCCCTCGTACTTAAGATGTACGGCCTGCCGGTGGACGACGCGGCCATATGGGTCACCCGGCTTGTGGGCGGATCCATCCTGGGCTTTTCCACTCTTATGTGGTTCGGCAGGAAAACCGACTCTGCTAATTTCCGCCAATCCATCGCCCGTGCGCTCCTTGTCCAGGACATTGTCGGATTCATTGCTTCCATGGAGATACAGCTGAGAGGAAATATCAATGTTCTTGGCTGGTCAAATCCCATCCTTTACGGCGCTCTAACATTCGGGTATGCCTACTTTTTGTTTATGCATCCAAAGAACAGTTAGTTGGTAAAATTGATAGTCATAGACTTCTAAATATAGGACGATTATAAAGATCCTAATTAATCTGAGGAGAATGAATATGGGAACAAATCGAAGAGGATTTTTTCAGCAAATCGCACTTGGAGCCGCCGGACTCGGTCTGTTCAATAAAAAAATCTTCGCAGACGAAAAAGCCAAATCCAATGATCTATTCAAAGTGATCACGGAACGCCGGTCGGTCCGTAAATTTAAACCGACTCCGGTACCAAAAGAACATCTGATGCAAATCCTGGAAGCAGCCAATTATGCGCCGACACCCAGAAACCGGCAGGCATGGAAATTTCTGGTCATTCAAAAAAGAGAGCGCATCGATCAGATCAGAGAAGCCTGTATCAAAGGAGCCGGGGAAGAAAGCAGAGGATATTATACCGATTATCTTTCAGCGCCGGTTTATGTGGAAGTGCTGGCCTATACGAAAACACAAAATCCGCCCAATGATGTCACGGCAGCAGTGCTGGCAGCCGAAAATCTGATGCTGGCTGCACGGGCCCTGGGCTATGGCACCGTATTCTGTGTCAATTCGATCCCGGAAGAAATCACAAAAAGCATACTCAACATACCAGGTAATTATAAAAGAATTTGTATCACACCAATCGGCATTCCTGAAGCATGGCCTGAAACACCTGAGAAGAAGGCAATCAACGAAGTTATATTGTATGATCAATTTGAATAATTCATTTTAGTATAAATAACGATCGATAATCTTCTTGATCCTTCAAAGATTTTGTACCGTTACTTCGATATTTAAAAGGAGGCTGCCATGAAAATTCGTTTAAATAAATCATTCATGATCTTTATCATTTTTTGTGCGTTCCCAATCCTTCTTTATTCTCAGGAAATCATTATCGATCATACCTGTACGAACATCTCCCAGATTCCCGGCAGCTGGATCGATCAGGTTAAAAGCAACATGAGAGTGCATTATGCCCATACGTCACACGGCGGGCAGATCACATCGGGCTTGTATCGACTGTATGATCAAAATACATTGTACGGCATTGAGATCGCTGAGAGTTCTCTCCCCTCATCGGAAAACACGCTCTGTATATTCGACGGCAACGAAACGAACACCTATGTCGGACCGGAGGAATACTGGCAGACAGAAGGCGGCAGGCAGTTTACACGGGACGTGCTGAATCATCATACGTCCATCAACTGTTCCTTGTGGTCCTGGTGCACACAGTTAGCCTGGTTTACCCAGGAAGAAACCCAGGAATATTTAAATGCTATGACCCAGCTCGAAAGTGAATTCCCGGACCGGACATTCATTTATATGACATGCAATGCACAGGCATGGAGCGGCCATCACACCTATGGCAGCGACTACGAAGGATACGGCGATGCCGGCGGATACAACCGGTATCTGAGGAACGAGCAAATCCGCCAATACTGCAGGGACAACAACAAAGTGCTTTTCGATTTCGGGGACATCGATGCCTGGTACAACGGCGAACAGGCCACATCTACTTACAACAGCCATATATTCCCGCGGGAACACGATCACTACAACGTGGATGAAGAAGCCCACACCTCATATGAAAACTGCGAAAACAAAGGGAAAGCCTTCTGGTGGCTCATGGCACGTCTCGCCGGATGGGACGGCACAACAGAAGTCGAATCAAAGGAAAATAACGGCCGGATTCATGGATTCGAACTTTCTCAGAATTTTCCCAATCCATTCAATCCCGCGACAGAAATTGAGTATACTGTATCGCATCGGGAGACTGTATCGATTTCCATCTGCGATGCTCAGGGTAGAAAAATACGTTCTCTCGAAAGCGGTTTAAAAGAATCCGGAATGCATTCCGCAATCTGGAACGGCTGTGATGATCACAACAGCCCGGTTTCATCCGGCGTTTATTTTATTGTTCTCAAAGCGGGAGAATTGACACAGTCCCGGAAGGCGCTGTTGGTAAGATAATATATTTAACCGCAGAAGTAAACTTGCAAAGAAAGGAAAACAGATGCCCAACATCAATATTGACGGTCCAATTATCAAAGACATTGAAAAAAAGAAACTTCTCGTCAAGGAAATGACGGACGCTGCCGTAAAAGCATACGGCTTGCCGCGGGAAGCAATCGTCGTTGTGATTAAAGAGAACCCTCCCGAGAATGTCGGCGTGGGCGGCAAATTGTTAGCCGACAGAATAAAGAAGGAAGAGTAGCCTCAATTTTTATTACCCAGCGATTCTATCCCCGGACAAAAAACAGGGATTTTTCATATGCGATATAAAAATTACAGTTTCTATTTGTATCTCAAATACAATCTGGTGCACATGGATAAAACATACCTATTCAATTGTAAATCAATTTAAAATATCAAGTCAATAAAAAACCCATCAGAAACTGATGGGTTTTTTATCCATTAAAGAATTTTTGTTAAATGAAATGGATTAACCTGTCCTGCCGATGAAAAACGATCAATACGGCTTGACACCAACGGCATAGTTGAGTATCAAAGCGATAATAGTTAGAATCGTCCAGATCAGCATGATATTGGTAATTTTTTCTTTTTTATGATTGATCCATCCCCAGATAAAAGTATAAAGCGCGCAGATAATTCCCAGAATCCCCAGGCCGACCCCTGCCTTTTTAAAAAGTTTGATCAACACAAGAATGAAACAAACCAGAGCTCCAATTCCTACCAGATAAGCTATAATCTGCATTTTCGCCTCCTTGTTATGGTTTATAATTGATTCGTAGTGAAAATATCACCACGCCTTTACAAACATTCTAACAATCCAATAAACAACCAGTGCAGCCATCATGATATTAAAAAACCCTGTTTTCTTTTCAAGTAATTCGATTCTGAGAGTTACCTTCTGATATAATTGCACCGGCAGCAGGGCCATTCCGGCCATCATAAAAAATCCAAGGACGAATAGAGGAGCAAACAAATGTTCTTTGATTGCCAAATCCCACCTGCCGTGTAATAGATGAACAATAGCCTGGCTCAAACCGCAGCCCGGACATTTAAATCCAAGAGTCGTTTTTATTGGACAGGGCCATAAACCAAAACCGATTCCTGTTGAAAAAAGATGAATCACAATAATGACAAGTAAAAATAATACAACCTTTCGATGTTTAATAAGACTTGAAAAAGTCGGATAACGCCATTGCTTTTCCAGCCAGGGAAATATTGTCATTTAAAGAAATTAGAAAAATGAGGATACGTTTTTAAATTAACTTCAATTAATAAATACAAAGAAATTTTTAAAAAGTCAAGATATTATTGAAGATAGTAAACAAGGCCATCAACTATTTTCGGCAGTCCATAAACAGGGATTCGCCCTTCCGGGTATCATCGGGTGAAAAACCAAAACCTGAATTCCTGTTTTGGGCTTGAATAGCTTATCTCATAAATTGATCTATCACTGCCTGATCGTTCAGGAGTTTAACTCCTGAACGTTAATTTATAAAATTAATCACCTGAAATTCCAAAAATCATTCAACCAACCTGTTAAAAACCTCAACGAGCTGCTTTGTCAAATTCTTCCGGTCAAACTGGTCGATCCGGTTATCGGATATTTTTAGGAGTGATTTCGTCCGCTTCCAGATGTCCAGCCATATTTCGAGTGTGTTCTGTATGCCATTGACATCATCGGGATGTACAACGGTTCCGGCATACAGGCTGTGGATCAGCTGAGATGCTTCCCCTTCCGGCGCCAGCGCCAGAATCGGCTTTTTCGCGCCGATGTATTCGTACAATTTCCCGGTGATGATACTCTTGCTTGCCGGCGCATCATCAACAATCAGCAGCAGAGCCGTCGTATCCAAAAGTGCCTGAATGCTTTCCGAATGGGATACATAAGGGATGTATTCGATGACTTCACCAAACTGTTTGAATGCTTCGAGAAACTGCGGATCGACCCGGCCGATAAAACGGATTCGAATCGATGAACGCGCCTGCGGATATTTGCGAAGGAGTTTTTCGAGCGCTGTCAGCAGAGCCTCCGGACTTCGGTGGCCGTACAGAGAACCTGTATAGGTCAGTACAAAATGATTTTTGGGTGGATTCCCCTTCCGGTTTTGAAAATCTTCACCATCGTAACCGTTGGGTATGAGATCCCATTTGTTTGAATCGATTCTAAGATTTCTGGAAAGCAAATCTTCTTTTATCCCTTGAGTAACTGTGATACATCGATCCGCATGTTCCAGAACCGAATGTTCCATGGACCGGTCGATCCATCGCGGAAGAAACCAGCGCTTCGGCGCGGAGAGCCACCCGACCCAGGAATCACGGAAATCGGCCACCCAGGGAAGATGTGAATCTTTTTTCAGTTGACGGGCAATCCGGTGACAGGTGTAAGGCGGCGCCGAAGAAAAAATCAGATCGATGGGTTGACTGTTCAAAATTTTGTGGCCTTCCCGTACTGCATTCTTTTTCCAGAAACAGCGTGCATCCGGGATAAATAATGTGGACCGGATAAATTGTGAAAACTTTTCCGAAAGTGAAGATCGGTTCCGGCTCAGAGTGGCAATGTCGAGGGACTCTTCTTTTTTCTTTGAGGTCAATACTCTGTACAAATTATAGGGCTCGAAGATCTTTGTCCGGTGAATTTGGATGCCTTTCGGGATTTCACTGAAAAGGGAAGGATCTCTCACCGGGAATCCGGCGTCTTCACGAACGGTCAGCACCACCGGTTCCCAGCCGAATTGCGGGAAATACTTGACAAACTTCAACACCCGCTGAACACCGGCCCCGCCGGAGGGAGGAAAGTAGTAGGATATAATCAGAACTTTTTTCATGTTGATGATCTTAAATCACAATCTAAAAAAGATTATTGCTGTTGCGATCCCGAATTTCCAATATCTTTACAAAAAGAATTCGGGAGAAGCAATGCCATTAAATTTAAGGAGATTGCTTCGGACTGATAAATCGGCCCTCGCAAAGACAACCATTTATGACCCCAGGATTTTAAAAATACCTGGAGTATTGAATTCAAACAAACGACTCAACAGCCTCAGCCATGCGGTTCCAGGAATATTTCTTTTTTTCTTTTTGGACATTCCGGACAAATATGTTCTCTTTCCTGCCCCGATAAAACTTGAGTATCGCTTCGGTCAGCACTTTCGGGTCATGGGGCGGCACAATATATCCGGTTTGATTGTCGAGCACTGCTTCGGGCAATCCGCCGACACGGGTCACAACCACGGGTTTGTTGTAATGATATGCTACCTGAACGATACCGCTTTGCGTGGCGGAAGTATACGGCAGCACCACGAGATCCGCAGCGCAAAAATACCGGTTGACCTCCTCATTGGGAATGAATTGATCATAGAGAATCACGTTTGATTTTAATCCGAGTCGATCCACCAATCGATAGGTCTCTTCCTTGTCTTCATAAAACTCGCCACAAACCAAAAGTTTGATTTTCATCGACTTCAATATTTCAGGCATTGCATGGATCAGATAGTTTAGTCCTTTGTATCTTCGAATATATCCAAAATAGAGAATCACCTTTTTGTCCAGAATACCCAAAAGCCTCTTGGATTCGTTTTTGGACAGAGACGGCGGAAAAATTTCATACACCGGATGAGGCACTTCCCGATAAACAGCTTCCGGTTTGAGATGAAGAAGATCATCCCGTACCGAACGGGACTGCACAATAAAATAATCGATAAATCGAAGCCCCAGCCAGGAAAAAAAACTGTCGAACGGTTTTTTCTCATGAGGAACAATGTTGTCACAGATGTATATCGTTCGGATATGAAGGATGCGGGTCGCCAGAAATGCAATGGCCGCATAACAGGGCGCAAAAAAAGGCATCCAGTATTTGAAGACGATGAGATCCGGTTTGATCTGTTTTAACCAGAGGAAGGCTCGCAGCCAGCTGAATGGATTGATCGAATCCAATAAAGGAAATGACGGAACCGGTATCAGCTCCCTTCCCTGATCGGTTTGGGTTTTTCCGGGAAAAAGAAAATTCGGATATTGCCGTGAAAAAGAGAGGACAAAAACCTGATGGTTCCTGTTTTTTAGAGTTTGATAGAGAAGCGCAACGTAATGGGCGATTCCTCCCCGCATGGGATAGGCGGTTCCAACGAGCACAATCCGCAAATCAGACTCCCAATGTCTGACGAATACTGTGTTTGTGATCTCCTGCCTGAGAGCGCGTGATCATCTCCCCCAGAAGCCCGATCGAAATAAACTGAATCCCGATGATAATCAGAAGTACGCCTATAAAAAGTAACGGGCGGTTGCTCAGATAGATGGTTTTCGTGATTCGGAGTATAATGAGATAGATCGTAATACCGCTACCGAGCAATGTCGAAATTAGACCAATCAAGCCGAAAAGATGGAGCGGACGTCTTGTGTACCGGCTGAGAAACATCACCGTAATCAAGTCCAGCATGCCGTGGGTAAATCGCGACAGGCCATATTTGGTTTTTCCATATTTACGCGGCCGATGGTTGACGGGAATCTCGCCTACTTTAAACCCTTCCAGTTTGGCCAGAGCAGGAATATACCGGTGCATGTCTCCGTAAATTTGAATGGATTCGGTCACCGGACGCCGGTATATTTTAAGTCCGCAGTTCATGTCGTGAATGCGAAGTCCGGTCAACAGCCCGGTAACCATATTGTAGAATTTGGAGGATATTCTTTTAAGGAGCTTGTCTTTTCGTTTTTTCTTCCATCCGGAAATCAAATCGTATCCCTCTTTCAGTTTTTGGATGAGTCTCGGGATTTCAGCGGGATCATCCTGAAGGTCCGCATCCATGGTTACAATCCACTCTCCGGTAGCCGCTCCGAATCCGGCGGACAGGGCTTCGGCCTTGCCAAAATTCTTTCTAAACCGGATGACTTTTGCCCGTGCATCTTTTTTGTGAATGGACTGCAAAATATCAAAAGAGCGATCCGAAGAGCCGTCATCGATGTAAATAATTTCAAACGGCATTTTTTCTGTCTCGCAAACAAGACAGATCTCATTGTGCAATTCGGAGATGGATTCTGATTCGTTGTAAAGCGGAACAACCACGGAAAGCGCGGTCGTTTCATTCAAAGGATGTTTTATATCCGAGTTCAATTTTTTGAGCCCCTTCAGGTATGTGAATGCCGAACCATCCTTTCCGCAGCGGTTTGTTCATTTTGATTTCGTCATACTGAAGCGTCACCCGTTGTTCGGGATACCGATTGGCAAATAGGATTTGCTGCGGGGACCGAATCCCCTTTCTTTTCTTGAATGATTTGCCCTCCCATTTCTGAAAAGGATGACCTGTACTGTCGCATCTTTCCCATTTTGTTACGACCGGACCTTTTGGTTCAATCCAGTACTGTTCGCCGTTTCTTTCAACAAGCAGGTATCGTTCGTCTTCCGAAGTAAATTCAGCCAGTGAATCGAGCATGGAAAAATCCGGCACGAGAAGCCCTGTCATCCCCAGCATGAACTGTGAGGAATTCCAAAAACCGGAAGGAAGCAGGTCCATCTCACTGATATCCGCAAGAGACCCCTGATAGACCACATTTTCCCACGGACTGTAAACCAAAGCATTGTCCCCCCCGAAACGAATGACGGCAAGACTCACGCCCAACGGCCCCTGAATTTTCATCCATAAAGAATCTGGACTTTTCATCACCACTTTCAGAGTCCCGTAAAAAGATCCTTCCTGAGATGCGATATTGAAATGTGCAATCCCCTGAAACGTAACCAGTTGTGAAGCATGAACATGAACCTGATTCAGTAACCGTTCGGGATTCATTTCCGGCAGAGGCATCGTCGTACGAAAAGAACCGGCACAACGAATAAGCGATACCAGAACCACTGACATCAGAAACAACCCGATTTTCTGCATCGGCTCCCTTTTCATTGATCATTGTTCAGCTTCGAGATTATTCAGTTTTTTCCTGAGTTCAGGATTATCCTGATCCAATTTCAATGCCTCTTCCCATAAACTCTGTGCTTCATGCTTCATTTGAAGTTTATAATAGACGTCGCCCAAATGTTCAACAACCACAGCATTGTCCTCCCGCTGTTCGCACGCTTTCTTGACATATTCAAGAGCTTTCTCATAGTCTCCCATTTTATAATAGATCCACCCGATGGTGTCCAGATAGGCTCCGTTGTCGGGATCCTTGGCAAGAGCTTTCTGCGCCATTTTCATGGCGTCATCCAATCGAACACCACGTTCGGACAAACTGTAACCGTAATTATTCAACAACAGCGCGTTTCCGGAATCCACCTGAATTGCTTGCTGAAACACGCTGTCCGAATAAACATACATCTTGAGTTTATCATACGCTCCGGCCAGCGCACTGAGAGCGGCCATCCATTTGGATCTGACACGGATCGCATTTTTATAATAAGGAATTGCCTCTTTGGTTTGATTCAATTGATCCAGAGCCGAACCGAGATAAAAGTTCCCAAGAGGATCTTCCGGAACAATCGATAGCGCTTTTTCCAAATAGGAGACAGAGGCCTCCACACTATCCTGCAGCAGCATCGAAATTCCCGAATAGAGCCATCCGAGATGTGTCTTTTCGGAAAACCGGATGACATTTTTAAATTCATGAAACGCAAGTTCGGGCTTGCGGGTATCGAGATAGATTTGGCCCATATTGAAATAGGGGCGCCAATCCTCCGGGAATCTGTGTTTAATATTGGTATAGGTTTCAATGGCGAGAAGCGAATCCCGCTTTTCCCAATAGATTTCACCTAACAGGAGCCAGTTGGCAATATCCGACGAATCGAGGGCGACAGCTTGTGTAAAAAGTGCAAGCGCGTCATTCCACATTCCCTTCGAAAAATACAGCCGGCCTAACTGTTCTCTTGCTTCGGCAAACTCCGGCATCAGATCAATCGATTTCCGATAGTTTTCAATCGCCCCGGATGTGTCTTTCATCGCTTCTTTTGACAGGCCGAGCCCGTAATATCCGAACGCTTCGTCCGGATTCGCTATAATGAGTTTCTGGAAAACATCCATCGCCTCTTGATACTGACTCTTTTCAATGTACATTTCCCCCAGGCTCATATATACTCTCGGTGGGACAGATTCCTGAGAGGATAGAATGCGCTGATAAATATCAATTGCCTGTTCCCTTTTATTCATGCGCTGATAGAGCAATGCGAGATTGTACATCACATCGACCCGGGTGCTATCGTATCGGAGTATGCCGATATAAACCTTCTCGACTTCATCCAATTCTCCCTGACTCGCATAAATATTAGCCAGCAGTTCCCGGGCTTCAATGCACTTGATATCAAAGTGCAGACATTTTTCCAACGACAAAAGCGCGCTTTCGTCTTTTCCAAGGCGGATGTAATCTTTGGCAATGTCCAGATAAATCGTGGCTGATGTGGAATCATAAAGGAGCGCTTCCTGATACGAAAGAAGAGCGGAGGCATAATTCTGATTCAGATCGTCAACTACGCCATCAATATAAAGCCCCACACTTCTCTGATCGATCGGCTTAATATGAATGGGCGGAGTCTGAATCATCGTGTGCTGGCTTGCGCATCCTGCCAGAAGCACCAAAACAATAAATATATACAGAACAATTATTTTCTTCATACTAATACAATTACCTCCATCTTCCCCAACTCTTGCTTTGTTTTAAATTTATGATATTCACCGAAAATTTCCAAGAGAAAAAACAACACACCCATTTGACGAAATTTTTTATGATCTGGTTCCCCTTTACGCATCAAATATTCGTTCCTGATTTTTCTTAATACTTGCGTATTAAGCCAAAAATGATTATAATTTTAAAAATCCTAAAAATTAAGCTTGAAGGGGCGTAAACTATGTCCATTGATTTTAAATCCCATAAAAAACTCGCTGAAGGCAAAACCAAAATCATCTACGAAAACCCCAAAGATCCGAAATCGGTCTTCATGGTATTCAAAGATGACATCACGGCCGGGGACGGAGTCAAACACGATGTGATTACAGGTAAAGCTTTAATCGACTGGAAAACGAACCGCGATATTTTCGAATATCTCAACAGGAAAAACATGCGGACCCATTACATCGAAAGCCCGGAAGAAAAAGTGACTCTGGTTAAAAAGCTCGATTTTAAGATCAATCTGGAAGTCGTCACACGCCGCGTCGCCGCAGGTTCGATCCTCCACTGGGGCGGCGAAGAGGAAGGGAAAAGATACAATCCTCCGGTGACCCAGTTTCATTACAAAGACGATCCGCTTCATGACCCCATGCTGGATGAGTCCTATATCGACTACATCATCCGGGCAAAAAAGGATGGCGAAATTTACGCAGATATGAAGAAAATCAATACCGAGGTTTTCGAAGTTCTGGAATCGGCATTCGCCCGTTTCAACATTCAGTTGATCGACTTTAAACTGGAATACGGCCTGATCGACGGCAAGGCCACGGTCATCGACGAAATCACCGGGGGCTCTTTCAGACTCTGGCCTTTTGCCCATGAAAATCCGAACATGAATCAAACGAATGTACTCAGCGAACTTAATCCGGCAGGCCGGCTGGACAAAGACACGTATCGTCAGGGAGAACAACTGGATCAGGTCATGTCAAAATTCGAGCAGATCGCCAAAATTACGGAAGGATTCAAGGATTTGTCAAATTGACTCTTTATTTGGAAGTAATTTCAATATACTTGTTATAGAAATATAAACAAACATTCGATTTTTCTGTCATGCCGGCTTCATGCCGGCATCTCCTTTTCCGATGAAATTACAACCAATGAGATTCCGGCACTTCGGCCGGAATGACAATAATTTTGTTATTTATTTGATTTATGGATTGGTATTAACGATGCATGAAAAACAATATTATGTTTACATAATGACCAACAAATACAATACAGTCCTCTATAATGGCATTACCAATAATCTGATTCGCAGGGTGTATGAACATAAAAATAATCTCATCGACGGTTTTACAAAAAAATACAATTGCCATAAATTGGTCTGGTATGAAGCAACAAAAGATGTTTATTCCGCGATAACTCAAGAAAAGAGAATAAAAAAATGGAAAAAAATCTATAAAGAAAATGCGATCAACGAAATGAATCCGGAATGGAAAGATTTATATGATGATCTGATCTGACAAAAGCACATCACTAAATTATCAACATTTGTCATGCCGGCTTTATGCCGGCATCTCTTTTTTCAATAAAATATAACTATGGAATTTTTAAGAGCGACTTAATTGTTCCGCCGCTATCTGTTTGACCGATTCGTAAATCTCTTGCATCGGTATACGATTTTTCTGTCATGCCGGCTTTATGCCGGCATCTCCTTTTTCAAACACAATATACCGAATGAGATTCCGGCACGGAGCTTGTCCTTGAGTATTCAAAGGACCGGAATGACGATTTATTCACTTCTAAATTGATTATCAATCCCACTGAAAAAGTGACATATCCAAACCGTTTCAGGATCGATCCAATCGTTCAGAGGCGATTCGTCTGATCGCTTCGTAAATCTCCTGAATCGGCAGCCGATTCTTCTTAGCCAGCTTTTTGCAGTCATCATATTCGGGAGAGATGATTTTCTTGTCCTCACTGATCATCCGGACTTTGACGTGTGCCTTACCCCAGGGTGTGTCCACTGTAATGAGTTCCCGTTTGAGCACCTTTCGCTTCTTCACATCGGAAATCCGCACGCCAAGCGTAGTAGTCTCTTGAAAAATGATTTCGATTAACGAATCGACTTTATCGATTGAGGCAATTACACTGAGAAGTGTTCCGGGCCGGTTTTTCTTCATATAAACCGGTGTCATATACACTTCCTTGGCGCCTTCGGTATAGAGCATCTGCATGATGTGATCATAGAACTGTGGATTCATGTCATCAATGTTGGTTTCGATAAGCTGCACCCTGTCCTCTGAAAAAATGCCTTCGAATCTGCCGATGCAGACGCGAAGCGCATTGGGAATGGTAAGTTCTTTCCCTCCCAGACCGTAACCAATCTTTTCAATAATCATTTCGGGCATCGAGCCGAAATGGCTTGACAGCGTCGAAAGGATTGCCGCGCCAGTCGGCGTGACCAACTCCCCTTCGATTCCGGTGGAATAGATCGGCACTCCCTGAAGCAGTTCAGCAGTCGCCGGCGCGGGAACTGGAAGTGTTCCATGGGCGCATTCCACCGTTCCGGTTCCGACATGAAGTTTGGACACATAAATTCCCTGAATACCGAGACTATGAAAACCAATGACAGCTCCAACAATATCCACGATCGCATCGACTGCTCCCACTTCGTGAAAATGAATTTCATCGACCGATTTATCGTGAATTTTTGCTTCCGCTTCGCCCAGACGTTTGAAAACCGCTTTGCTCTTTTTCTTGATTTCGGGATCAATACTGCTGTCATCGACAATTTTAAAAATATCTTTCAAACTCCGGTGATGCTGATCGTGCGAAATATCCACATCGAACTTGGTTCCGGCAATGCCGCTTTTCGTTTTCTTGGTTGCACGAACTTTATAACCGGAAAGATTGAGTTTCTTCAATTCATTTTTTAACTCTTCAATCTTGAGTCCTGAATCGAGCAGGGAGCCCAGAATCATATCACCGCTTGCACCGGAAAAACAATCAAAATAGGCAATTCTCATCATTTCTTCCCTTCACCAAGTTGATTGATCAAGCTCGCCAGATAACCCGCCCCAAAACCGTTGTCAATATTCACGACTCCCAGCCCGGGTGCACAGCTGTTCAGCATGGTGAGCAGAGCGGAAACACCTCCGAAATTCGTGCCGTAACCCACACTGGTTGGAACAGCGATCACTGGTTTATCGACCAGTCCGGCCACTACACCGGGCAGAGCGCCTTCCATACCCGCCACGACAATCAGTACATTGGCCGATTGTATCTGCTTCACATTTCGAAGCAACCGGTGTACGCCGGCAACACCGACATCCGTTAACCGTTCAACCCGGTTCCCCATCGCCTCGGCTGTGAATGCAGCTTCTTCCGACACCGGCATGTCCGCTGTTCCGGCCGAAATCACGAGAATACAGCTTTCCGCTTTTACAGCTAACTTTTTACCGACAAGGATCGCTCTTGCAGGTGCATTGTATTCCGCTTGATCGGTGATTTTTTGGACAGCCTGATAGACTTCTTCTCCGGCGCGCATTGCTAGAATGACCTCGCTGTTCTCCGTCATTTTCCGGACAATTTCCTGTATTTGATCGACGGTTTTGCCTTCGCAAAAAATCACTTCGGGAAAACCCCTGCGCATGGTCCGGTGCGTGTCTATTTTGGCAAATCCGAGATCGTCATAAGGCAGCGACCGCAGTTTTTCGAGCGCCTCCTCAACGTCCAGATCTCCGGAACGGACGGATTCGAGCAGCTTCTTGATGGTTTCTCTGTTCATTCTAACCCAGTACCTCGTTTAAGCTTCCTGTGCGGTATCCCTCAAGATCCAGGGCGACATATTTATATCCAAGTGTTTTCAATTTCATCACAACAAGCGTGTTGATTGTCTCGTCGAGTACTGAAGCAATTTGATCCGGGGACACTTCAATGCGCGCCAAAGTATCATGATCGCGGACACGCACATGACGAAATCCAAGCTGGCGGAGAGATTTTTCCGCCTCGGCAATGCGGTTCAATTTTATTTTCGTAATCTCCGTACCGTATGGAATCCGTGTCGCCAGACAGGCCATCGCTGGTTTGTTCCAGCTGGACAGCCCTTTTTCTTTTGAAATCTGTCGGATTTCCGCTTTTGTCAATCCGGCTTCTTTTAGCGGACTTCTGATACCAAGTTCATCAAGTGCTTTCATGCCCGGCCGGAAATCTCCGGCATCGTCCGAATTGGATCCATCCGCTACAAATTGTATGTTTTCCTTTTCCGCCAATTCCCGAAGGGTGGTAAAAATCAATTTCTTGCAGAGATAACACCGGTTGGGCGGATTGGAAATAAACGATCGATCTTTCATCAAATCGGCCGGTTCAACGATTCGGTGTATGACACCGATTTCTTCCGCAAGCTCTCTGGCTTCATCCAGTTCAAACTCGGGATGCACATCCGATTTCACAGTGACCGCCAGAACTCGGTTTCCCAACACATCCCTGGCAATTTGAACGAGAAATGTACTGTCTACTCCGCCGGAAAAAGCCACAAGCACATTGCCCATTTCACTCAAAAGAGATTTTAGCTTTTTCAATTTTCTATCGATGTCATTCATAAAGCAACTCAAAAGAGAAATTTAATGACAGCTCTCGTAAATAAAGATTAATCATTTTTAACTCTAAAATCAATGTTTTTCTTGGACAACACCATCATAAAAAAACCTCCCGAAAGAACAAAAGTTCCGGGAGGTTCGGGGATCGATTTATTTGAATGATTAATTTTGTGCCGGCTTTTCGGCTTCTACCCAGTAAAGATCCTCCCTTTCCTCGATTAACCGTTCCATCAAACCCGATTTCCGGATCAGCGGAACCATCCCCTCGGCAGGAGGCAGCTTGTCATAGCAGACAACCGAATTTAATGACGCATGAAAACGGTTGAGGTCATGACTGCCAGAAGTATGTAATATCAGGAGACGGCCTCCGGGACGAAGCACACGCCGAATTTCACTCAATGCTTTCTGCGGATGAAGAATATGGGGAAAGATGGAAAAACAGATCACCTTGTCGAAAGAATCGGATTTCAACGCAAGTTCACACACATCATCACAGACAAAACGGACAGTTTCAGAATTGATCGATTTTCCGGCTTCGATCAGCATCCGTTCGGAAATATCTTCAGCAATCACCTGTCCCTCCAGACCTGTCAGCTCGATTAAATATCGGGTCAAACGCCCGGTTCCCGCACCCACATCGAGAACACGCTCCCCCTTTGACACACCGAACCGGAGCAGATAGTCGCGGAGAACTGGTAAATCTTCCACCATGGCATCCCATTCGGATGCCAGACTGTTAAAATAATCACGATGCGTTTTTGACATTTCTTATCCTGTATTTAAAGATGGATTCCTTTTTAAAACGGTTCACAAAAATCGGAACACAAACCAGAATAACCGTTATTCCCGGAAATCCCTTGGCACTAGAAGCAACTGCTACCCAAATCGATGGCAATCCTAAAATCGGCGCTAGCGCCGCGGCGATAAAAAAATTGATTGCCCGGGAAACAAGCAATCCGATAAGAAGCACCCAGAATATTCCTAAAGCTGTTTTTCTATAAAACCAGCCCGTAGCACCGGCAAGTACGATCAATTCAACCACCATCATCGGCAGCACGGGCGGAGATAAAGGAGGCATACCTGTCAAAAGCGTTGAGACAAACGGGGTCAAGGCACCCACGGCAACAGCGTACGACACCGGCACGAAAAATGGACAAGCGGCTACTGGCCAAAACATTGGAAGAAATACGCTTCCGAGACCGAAGCCGTGAAATAGAATGGGAATCAAAACACCGAGCGCAATAAAAAGAGCACTCAGAGTCAAATTTTTAACCGGTGTCTGCATCTACTAAAAATCGTACCTGACATCAAAAAACGCCATCCGTCCCGGCATGGGATAACCGTACATGGCTTCATATTCCGCATCCATGGCGTTCTTTAATGATATATTAAAATTAAGAGGGCCGTAAATCGGACCTGCCAGCGAAAAATTCAAAATCATATAATCGTTCATGGGATAGGTATGTGGTACGGGAACCGCGTTGTCCATCCCTATCCAATCTTTTACGATATTGACATCACCGGTCAGACTGAACCGATGAAAACGGAAGGCTGCAAAAGCAGTCGTCTTTCTTTCAGGAGCATTCGGAATCGGATTTCTCATATCCACATAAGCAAACGATCCGCCCATTTCAAATGCCTGAATTGGAATCCAGTGAAGCGTTAATTCATAGCCGTAATTTTTGATCTCGCCCGTGTTGGTTAACTGATATCCCATTCCTGAAACTCTTTTATTCAACGTAATGATATTATTCCCTTGCAATTGGAAAATAGCCGCCTCAAAGTTCAATCGCCGGCCGATCTGCTGGTTCCATCCGATTTCAAAATTCCAGATTTCGTCCGGTTTCAAGTCCTCATTATGTGAGGGAAAGAAATAAAGCTCCCGGATAGAAGGACTCCTGAATCCCTTGGATACAGAGGCTCTTAAAGAAGTAGCCTCGGCGACATGAGCGACAAGACCTGCTTTGGGAATCACAATCGTACCGAACATTTCGTTATTCTCAATTCGAAGACCGGCCGAACCGATTAATCTCTTCAGAAAAAGCTGCTGAACATGAATATACGGTGCGTACTCAGTGATATATTTTTCCTGATACGGAACACTCGTTCCGCTCTCGCCATTTCCTCCGAACCGCTTGAAGTCGAATCCTGTCGTGACCGTATTTCCGGGAAGCAGATTGAAATTATGATAGAACATCGCGCCAATCATCTGATCATCAGAGCGCCAGCCGTCCGCAAATTTGTGCTTTCCGAAATTGCCGTGCAATTTCAGATAGGAATCCCCCAGCCGGCTTCTGTGATTGAGCGTGATATCTCCTCCCCAGCGTTTGATGTCGTACCAATCATCGTTCTTGGGAGCAGAAGTTAATCCCGGATCGAAAAGAAAAATATCGGCAAAACTGCCGTTTATTTCCAGGGATGTATTCCTGTTGAATTCGTATCCGAGACGGGTTGTGTAAAAATCTCCCCTGTAGTTATTATTCGCATCGGTCCGATGGCCGTCTGTTTTTCTTCTTGCGGCTGTGATTTGATAATCGAAGGTTCCTAGCTTTCCGCTGTGGCTTAACCCGATTTTCTGGGAATGATAGGCTCCGTATCCGGCATTGAGTCTGGTATCAAAGCCATTTTCTGCCATTTTCTTTGAAATGATGTTAATCACACCCGATGTCGAATTCGATCCGTAGAGAAAGCTCGCCGGCCCCCGAACTACTTCAATCCGTTCCACGCCGTCCGCAGCAAACTCGTCAGCAATCGTACAGCCCATAAGCCCCATAAAATCGGGACGGCCGTTTCTTAAAATTAAAACATGGGTATCGGCCGTTCCTCCGACACCCCGGATGGAAACCTTGCCCGCGGCAGAACCGGCCACCCCAAAACCCATGACGCCCCATTCGGTTAAATAGAGTCCCGGCGTATAGGTTTTAACAAGATCCAGAACCGTATAAGAGTTTGCGCTTTGCAATTGGGCAGGTTCAATGACCGAAATGCTTGCAGCGATATCCCGCTGTGCATGAGACACTTTTGTGGCCGTTTTAACGATTGGATTAAAATAATATTTTACTTCGATAGAATCCCCAGGCGTTTCAGTCGCCGAAGAAACACAAACAAATGCCATAATAGAAAGTAAAACGAAAACCACAAAAAATTTATTTATATTTTTCACTATTTAATCTCCCTGATCATTTGGATGAAAATATATAAAAATAAATAATGTTGTGCTACTATTTCTAAATTAGTAACACTAAAATATATATAAAAATCGCCCGGTTGTCAAGAAAAATCATTTTAAAGAACAAACACACTGCCCATACCGCATAATACTCTTTTTATAAAATTTGGGCTCTTTAATAAAATATCTTGATAAAATGCGTTTAATATTGTATAATATACATTGATTTTTTCGCACTATGTTTTATTTAATAGTATTACCTTTGTCTATTTCATTAAAAATAAGGATACTGTTTTTAAACATGTTTATACAATGAATCGTATGCAACCAAAAATATTAAAACCGGCTTTCTGAAACATGCACTATCTCGACCGAAATGAATATCAGTTTGAGTTGCCTCCGAGATGTATTGAGATTTTACAGAACAGTCCCTCCTCTCTTCTGACACATTACTCGCGCTCATTTGAACGCAATGCCAAGAGTACAATAACAGAACGCATAGCAAAAATCTTCAATATCCCTGAAGAAAATATACTCCTCGGTTATGGTTGTGAAGATCTGCTCACACAGCTTGTGCATTACTTTATAAAACAAGGAGATGGAATTCTGGTTGCACAACATGCATGGTGGTATTATAAAAAAATTGCCGATGAAGTAAGTGGCGTTACACTCGAATTCCCCATGTATAAAGACGAATTCTCATTTCGCGTGAATGTAAATGATATTCTGACTTTATATAATACACATCATCCCAAAATCATCCTGATAGCAAATCCCAACAATCCGACAGGCGATATGTTGAGTAACGACGATTTGGAAACCCTGATCCGACATTGTCCGCAAGCGATGATGCTCATTGACGAATCTTACTGGGGCTATCATGAAAAACAGAACGCTCATCTGCATCGTTTTTTAAAACTGTATCCGAACATCGTAATTCTAAGAACGTTCTCAAAATATTACGGTCTTGCCGGCGTTCGGATCGGATTCGGTTTTATTCATCAAAAACATGAACAGTTCATTAACTTTTCAAAGCGATATCTCGGATTCAACCGGTTATCCGAAGAGTTAGCACTTGCAGCTTTGGATTCCGCAGACCATTACGAAGCCATGTCCAGACTTGTCGAAAATGAAAAGCTTCGATATTATTCGGAGCTTCGTTCCCTGTCAGGCGTGCGTGTATATGACAGCAAGGCCAATTTTGTACTTATCTCAGTACCAAGTAATGTTTTACCTAAATTGAAAGCCAACTTTAAAAAAGCAAACATCCTTGTCCGTTTCTTCGAAAATAATGGATTGGAAAATCACTTTCGAATCTCTATCGCAAAACCCGAAATCAACTCCCTCGTTTTTCAATGTATCAAAGACGCGGTCTCCCTTCCATGAACAGTTTCAATCTTTACAAAAAATCTCTTAAAAATTCCATGACAGAAGATCCTGTCGACTTGTTCTTTTTCCGGCCTATTGGCTTTGTCCTTGCAAAATTATTCATGAACACATCCATCACTCCGAACGGCGTGACTGCAATCTCAACGTTATTTGGGATCATGGCCGGGATATTTTACTCGGCAGGCAAAACAACCTCTACCCTGATCGCAGCAATTCTGCTTTTAATTTCCAATATACTCGACTGCACAGACGGCCAGCTGGCCAGATTAAAAGGAACTTCATCAAAGCTTGGAAGAATTCTTGACGGACTTTCCGATTATGCAACCGGCATTGCTATTTTTGTTGGTATTGTAATCGGATATTCAGGAAGATTTTATACTTTGCCTGTTTGGTGGGGACTTGTCATTGTTGCCGGTATTTCACATATTCTGCAATCGTTCCTGGTCGACACATATAGAAGCCGTTTCATTACATGGACAAAAGGCCAATCACAAAGTTTGAAGGATGAACACAAAGAATTTGAAGAAAAATCTAAAACCGATAGACCCGAAATATTTAACCGATTTATAAATAACATCTATCGTTTATACTTGCATATCAACATAAAACTCTCGCCCGCGGAAACCTGTACAGCAGAAAAAATCGATTATGAATATCTGATCCAAAAAAACAAATTGCTTGTCAGGGGATGGTCATTGATCGGCCCGAGCACAAAGATCAGTATAGCAGTTATCGCAAGTATAATCAACCGCCCGGACCTCTTTTTCCTGACCATTGTCATTCCGATCAACCTGTTTGCGCTAACACTTTATATCCTTCAGTCAATCGTCGATTCCAAAAAAAGAGGTTGATCTGGTGAAAGCAGTTATTCCGGCGGCCGGCTATGCCTCAAGACTTCGGCCTTTGACCGACCACTGCCACAAGGCCTTGCTTCCTATCGGTGATACAACCATGATGGCCCTGATGTTGGAAAACCTTCATTTGAATGGAATTCGGGAAATCATCGTAATCACCGGATATTTTGCTGAAACTCTCAAGAACTATATCCGTTCCATTGGAAATTCTTTTCGTGTCACTTTCGCACACAATCCCGACTTTTCCATAACAAACAATGCCTACTCCCTGAGCTTTGCAGAACCTTTCATTGCCGGACAGGAATTTCTTCTGCTCGATTGCGATATTGTTTTTGAACCCACTGTACTTAAAAGAATTCTCGAATCAAAATATGAGAATGTCCTTGCCGTTCATAAAAGAGACAATCTCGGTGATGAAGAAATGAAAGTGTACTCCGAAGACGGGAAAACAGTATCTCGTTTATCGAAAAGCGGTGAACCTGAAAAAGCAGCAGGAGAATCCATCGGTATTGAAAAATTCTCATCTGAATACAGCAAAAAACTGTTTGATGTATTAAAACGGCGGATTGAAAACGGCCGGGGCAGAACAGAATTCTATGAAGATGCCTTTCAGGAACTCATTGACAGCGGCGAAATCATTCACACCGTAGATGTAACAGATTGCCGGGTAATGGAAGTAGATTTTAAAACAGATCTGGAGCGTGCCGAACACGAAATACTCCCCTATCTGCATCGAATCTCTGTTTGACAGGAGGATTGATGTCCATCGCATTTCCTCTTATATCAGCAGCAATCGCACTCATAGCAGCGATCCCTATTGGGCCAGTAAATATGGAGATCATCCGCCGGGTACTGAACCGGCATATCGGGTCCGCTTTGATATTCGCTTTTGGTGCTTCCGTTGCAGACGGCTTGTGGCCCCTTGCAGTATTTTTCGGTTTGGCTCCTTTATTGAAAATTCAGTGGGTCGCCACAATTTTCTGGATCATTGCCGTATTGGTTTTACTCTTTCTTGGAATTTCCTTTATCCGTGATGCACGGAAGAAATATCTAAATCCATCTGTTCTGCCGCTGGTTAAGAAAAAGAGATATGCTTTTCTTGGGGGATTCCTTCTTGTTTTGTCAAATCCGTCAAATCTGATCACATGGAGCGCCGTGATCAGTATGTTTTACAACGAAGATTTACTTCCAACTTGCTCCATTTTTTCAGGATTTCTTTTGTGGAGTTCCGTTGCAGCAGGGACAATCATTTATTTTTGTATAATTATTTTTCTGGTCAATCGCCATGTCAAACTGTTCAGCAACCCGAAAAGACTGCTTTTTATTAAAACGTTTTTCGGCATCCTCATTCTCTGTGTAGCAGTTTATTTCGCATACAATCTCTTCCGTACCCTCACGGGATCCTGAATTTATAATCCCTTTCCCGTGCTCGTCATCACAAGTTTACCGTGTTTGACTCCCTTTGCGCTAATCAGACTGTCTGAAAGGATTTTGATATGTTTGGCCGTTCCCCGTACTGCCAAAACTTCCAGACAATTATGATGATCGAGGTGAACATGCATCACAGAGATCACGGATTCGTGCGACCGGTGCTGCTGTTCCGTCAATTTTTCGGCCAGTTCCCGCTGATGATGGTCATAAATGATCGTGATGGTCCCTACGATTTCCACCTTTTCATCCGTCCACTCTTCCTTCACGAAACGGTCCCGCACCAGATCCCGGATCGCTTCGGACCGGTTGGCATAACCATGCTGGGAAATAAACCGGTCGAACCGTTTGAGCAGCTCACTGTCCATGGAAATTCCAAATCGAGTAATTTGTCCCATTTTATGATCCTTTATTTATTGTATATAAACCTTAATGTCCGATTAAGAAAATATTTAAAAGTGTTAAAGCTTTGATAAAACGTAATGTGAGAGTGTAAAATTTCATCGTTTACTCTTACTTTGACATTCCGACACAGCGATTTTTCGAATACCGCGAAAAAAGCATTCTTTTTCTGGCCTTTTTGCAGCCAGGAAAACCTGATATTTCAAGGCTTCAACAAAGGGGTGGGCATCATCCCGAAGCTTCGGGATGGCAAATGGGAAAGGCCGGGTGGATGTACACTTGAGTTTCTGTTCTAAAAAGCTTGTATAGAGCCGGGCTTTGCAAAAAGGCCGATTCTTTTGGTTCTTTTCTTCTAAAGAAAAGAACAGGATATCATATGAACATAACATAAAAAGCTTGCAGACTTATAAATGATTGAATGGTTTTAACAGAATACTAATGATTGTATATAAATACTTCTGAATGATTGATCATTTGGATATTGAAATGATTCTTTACCGCTTGCTTTTTTAGATAAAAATCCGTTTCTTGTTTTCTGTTAAAACAAATATAAACAATTTTCGATCAAATTGAAACAGATAACCCTCTGACAAAAGACCTTAACGGAGTATTCCATGAAAGAATTTAAACCTTTCGTTCCCGCAACGACATCTCTGCCCGATTTTAATGTCAAAACCGTGGTTTTAAGTCTGATCCTAGGAGCCCTCTTCGGAAGCGCCAATGCCTATCTCGGACTGCGTGTGGGTCTGACTATTTCCACGGCCATACCGCTTGCCGTGGTTTCAGTGGCGATTCTCCGTATTCTCACGCCGGTCTTCGGAAAACCCTCGATTCTGGAATGCAACATTTCACAAACCGGGGGATCGGCCAGCTCCTCCCTGGCTTCTGGAATCATCTTTACCATCCCGGCGCTGTTTATCTGGGGCTACAATATGCCGCTCTTTCAAATGACGCTGCTTGCTATGTGCGGCGGCGTGCTCGGCGTGCTTTTCATGATTCCGCTGCGCGGATTCCTGATCGTCAAGGAGCATCAAACGCTCCCCTATCCGGAAGGGACCGCCAGTGCCGAAGTGTTGATCGCGGCATCCGAAGGCGGATCGACCGCAGTCAATGTATTTAAGGGAATTGGAATCGGGGCACTCTACAAGGGACTCATCTCCCTCTTCTATCTCTGGCCCTCGAAAATCCATTTTCGTCTTCCCGTAATTCCGAAAGCGGAAGTCGGGATTTCGGCCACACCCGCCCTTCTGGGAGTCGGATATATTCTTGGAAGACGCATCGGCGCCATCATGGTGGGAGGCGGATTGCTCTCCTGGGTCGTGATTATCCCTCTGATTGCATGGGGAGGCAATGCGGCGGGGTTAAGCCCGGAGGAGATCTGGGACAAATACATTCGGATCATCGGAGCGGGAGCCGTGGCCTGTGCCGGCCTGATTACGGTTTTCAAATCCATCCCAACCATGGTCAACTCTCTGAAAGTCGGGCTCCGGGAACTTCGTTCCAGTGCGGCTATGATGCAGTCCAATGTGAAACGTACCGAACAGAATCTCTCGATCCAGTGGGTTCTTCTCGGAGTCGCTTCGGTTATCTTGTGCATCGCCATCGTTCCGGGGATCATCGGGAGCCACACCTCGTTTTTTATGCGGCTGATCAGCGGTGTTTCGATTGCTTTCTTTGCATTTTGTTTCGTGACGGTTTCTTCGAGAATTGTGGGAATGATCGGTGTCTCCTCAAATCCGACCTCGGGCATGGCCATCGTCACGCTTTTGGGTGTGGGTGTGATTTTCAAATTATTGGGATGGACCGACCTGACCGGGAAAATCACAGCCCTGACAATCGGCACCGTGGTCTGCATTGCTGCTTCGATTGCCGGGGATATTTCTCAGGATCTAAAAGCGGGATATATTATTGGCGCCACGCCTAGGAAACAACAGACCAGCGAACTGATCGGAGCCGTGGGTTCCGCATTCTTCGTTTGTCTCGCGGTCTACTATCTTGGAAAAGCCTACGGTTTCGGCTCCTCCGAACTTCCCGCACCCCAGGCCACTTTGATGAAAACTGTTTTGGACGGTGTTCTGGACGGCAACCTCCGCTGGAATCTGGTCGGTATCGGCGCCTCGCTTTCACTGGTCGTCTATCTTTTGGATATTCCTCCGTTGCCTTTTGCGGTGGGTGTCTATCTGCCTCTGTACACAATGACGCCTGTATTCTTAGGAGGTCTGCTGAAGCACGTCGTGGATGCCAAATCGAAGAATAATAACAAGGATGAAGAAAAAAGCAAGGATCAGGGTATCCTTCTGAGTTCGGGACTAATTGCCGGTGAGGGATTGACAGGCGTGGTCATTGCCGTTATTGCCGTGATCATCACCCGGGCGCCCAAACTTTTTCAGGTTCAATACGCGCAGGAATGGCTGGGGCAGATCTTATCCCTTCTTCTGTTCACCGGTTTGGGAGTGATTCTGTACCGCACTGCTGCCGCATCGAAGAAAAAATAAAATATCTTCCAGAACTGTTGTGCATTGACTAAAAATCCCGCTGTAAGCTTGTCTTCAACGGGATTCAATCGATAATGAATCAAAAACTATTTTTAAAATATTCATTGAAATTCGAATACGATCATTGTATATGTATTTATTAACATTTTTGCCATTTTTCTTAGGAGTAGAAAATGAAAAAACTATGTTTCCGGAATCGTATACTCATCCCGTTTCTGCTCATTGTGTGCATCAACAACGTTATCGATAACAGTGGTTCAGCACATGCGTCCACACAATCAAGGACAATCTATAAGAAAAAATCGATAAAATTAATGTCCACGGGGGCGGATATCATACTCCATAATGCCAGCGTGGTTTCCATGGACGATCAGATACCGGAAGCCCAGGCAGTGGCTATTACCGGGAACCTGATCTCGGCAGTGGGCTCAGATGCAGAAGTGCTCGCCCTGCAGGATGTGAACACACAAGTCTATGATCTGGAAGGGCGTATCATTTTCCCGGGTTTGATCGAAGGACACAGCCACCTTTTGCTCAATGCTTTTTGGGATGACGGACCCGAGGGGCTGGTCCAGGCAACAAAGGACATGGCCGCGGATGGGTACACCACCGTTCATGAACTGTACGGTGACGCCGGATTCATCGAATGGGCCCAAACACTAGCGCAGAACAAGGAGCTGTCCGTCCGGATTGACTGCTATATCCCCTATAATTCAAACGGCAATGCTGATGTAGTGCCCTGGCAGACCTATCCTTATACTCAGAAAATCGATACCACCCTGCGAGTCATTGGAGTGAAAATATTCGCGGACGGCGGCAGTGTGGGTTATCCTGCGCTATCCACACTTTATCAGGCAGGAGGAGCCGCTGGTACCCATGGTGATTTGTTCAAAACACAGGAAGAGATGAATACAATCGTAGACACTATACTTAAAGCCGGCTACCCCATTGCCATGCATGCTATCGGGGATTCCGCAGTGAGCGTGGGACTCAATGCTTTCGAGAAAGCTTTTGCCGGATCCGGGAATGTCCTCCGCTGCCGAATTGAGCACCTGCGTGTCATGCGTGAGGATTTAACTGACAAGTTTGCCTCTTTGGGCGTGGCGGCTTCGATACAGTATACCTGGGCTAATGCTCAGAGCGCTGCTAAATATGAAGTGCTCTATGAACCGCATGTACTCGAGTGGATCTATCCCTGGCGGCGGCTCGTAGACCGTGGAATACCTATCGTCGGAGGCAATGACTTTCCTTACTGTACAAGAGAGAACAGTATGCAGACGATCAGCTACCTGGCCACCCGAAAAACACAGGCTTCAGATGTACTGCAGGACTGGCTGGATGGAGATCAGTTGACCGTGGAGGAAGGATTACGGGCAATGACTGTTACCAATAGCTGGGTCGCCTTCGAAGAAGCTTACAAGGGAACTGTCACACCAGGAAAACTCGCGGACTTGACCATACTTTCCAATGATCCGATCAGCACCGATCCCTATGAAGTGAGGAATATTACTGTCGAGATGACAATCATGGATGGTATCGTCCGCTACAACATGATGGGATTGATTCGTACGGCAGTTCATGATGCCGGCTCCTTTAGAATGGGTATAGACGATCGGGGATTATGGGGCCCGATCCGGTCCGGAGTGGGCCTGGAATATGCCG
>CAZTZL010000037.1:0-29425 GCA_964617625.1 uncultured bacterium | reverse complement strand
TGAAGATGCCGCCTACCCGCGGATGGACAGAAAGACCCCGTGAACCTTTACTATATCTTAGCATTGGGTTTTAGCAAAGCATGTGTAGGATAGGTGGGAGGCTATGAGTCCCGGACGCTAGTTCGGGAGGAGCCATCCTTGAAATACCACCCTTGTTCTGTTGAAATTCTAACCGTGGATCTTGAATCAGGTCTCGGGACCGTGCTAGGTGGGTAGTTTGACTGGGGCGGTCGCCTCCTAAAATGTAACGGAGGCTCCCAAAGGTTCCCTCAGCACGATTGGTAACCGTGCGGCGAGTGTAAAGGCACAAGGGAGCTTAACTGCGAGACTTACAAGTCGAGCAGGTGCGAAAGCAGGGCTTAGTGATCCGGCGGTTCCTTGTGGAAGGGCCGTCGCTCAAAGGATAAAAGGTACTCCGGGGATAACAGGCTTATCGGGTCCAAGAGTCCACATCGACGACCCGGTTTGGCACCTCGATGTCGGCTCATCGCATCCTGGGGCTGTAGCAGGTCCCAAGGGTTTGGCTGTTCGCCAATTAAAGCGGTACGTGAGCTGGGTTCAGAACGTCGTAAGACAGTTCGGTCCTTATCCTCCGTGGGCGAAGGAAATTTGAGGGGAGCTACTCCTAGTACGAGAGGACCGGAGTGGACGAACCTCTAGTGTACCAGTTGTTCTGCCAAGGGCATGGCTGGGTAGCTACGTTCGGACGGGATAACCGCTGAAAGCATCTAAGTGGGAAGCCCACCCCAAGATAAGATTTCCCTTTCCGTTTCGACGGAACTAAAGACTCCTGGGAGATGACCAGGTAATAGGCCGGAGGTGTAAGTACAGTAATGTATTCAGCCGACCGGTACTAATCAGTCGTGAGGCTTGACCATTAGTTCTTTACCTGTGGCAGATGATAGGTTGTTTTAAGGAAATATATCTTGTATTTTAAATTGTAAATATTAAATTCCCGGTGACTTTAGCGAAGGGGAAACACCCGATCCCATTCCGAACTCGGCAGTTAAGCCCTTCAGCGCCAATGGTACTACTCGGGAGACCGTGTGGGAGAGTAGGACGTTGCCGGGATTATGATTTAATGTCCCATTCTGATTTTTTGGAATGGGACATTTTTTTTAAATGTACTTTTATATGATCGGTCCAATATAAATTGCATTTATAATTGGGTTTAATTATAATAAGCAAAAGCAATTACGATACAGTTACTTTATCAGGGAATTGTTCTGATTTTGCTGAAAAATGGATTGAGGAAAGAAGTATGCAATTTCAGAAAAGCATAATGACTATGATATTGCTTTTCTAAATAATTCTGCTATCTTATATTGTCTTTTAAAACAGAATATTAAGGATGACATGAAAAGAAAATCAAATATTAGAAATATCGCCATCATCGCTCATGTGGATCATGGTAAAACCACTTTGCTTGATGGCATGCTTCATCAAAGTGGTGTGTTCCGTAAAAACCAGGCCGTTCAGGAACGTATTATGGATTCTATGGATCTTGAGCGTGAGCGAGGCATCACCATCATGGCCAAGAATACAGCTGTTTGGTACAAGGGTGTTAAAATCAATATTATTGACACGCCAGGGCATGCTGATTTTGGCGGCGAAGTGGAGAGAAGCTTGAATCTTGTTGATGGAGTTTTGCTTCTTGTGGATGCCAGTGAAGGCCCATTACCCCAGACACGGTTTGTGGTTCAGAAAGCATTGGGTAAAAATCTGCCTGTTATTTTGGTTATTAATAAAATAGACCGAGGAGACGCGCGGATTGGTGAAGTGATCAACGAGGTGTATGATTTGTTCATTGAATTGGATGCGAACGAAAAACAGATAGAATTTCCTGTATTATATACCAATGCAAAAGCAGGTGTGGCCTATCGGGATTTAAAAGAAGAATCAAAAGATTTGAGGCCGCTTTTTGAATCGATACTCGAAAGAATTCCGGGGCCTGAAGCGGATGATGTAAAATCGACACAGTTTTTAATTACCAATCTGGATTATGATTCCTATGTCGGACAAATTGGTATTGGACGGCTTTTTAACGGCAAGTTGAGCATGAATAAGGATTATGCTTTGTGTGAAAAAGACGGGATCCGAAAACCGGTGCGATTTGTTGCTTTGTATACATTCGAGGGGCTCAAGAAAATCCAAAGTGAACAGGCTGAAGCGGGTGATATCGTGGCTATTGCAGGAATCGAATCTATTCATATCGGGGATACTCTTACTAATTTGGAAAATCCATCCCCTTTGCCGCGCTTAAAAGTGGACGAACCCACCGTATCCATGTTATTTTATGTGAATAGTTCTCCTTTCGCAGGGAAAGAAGGCAAATATCTCACAAGCCGTCATTTAAGAGAGCGCCTGGATCGTGAAATGATGAGCAATGTAGCCATACAAATTAAATCCACCCATCGTGCAGACGCATTTGAGGTATGTGGAAGAGGGGAGTTGCAGCTGGCTGTTTTAATTGAAACCATGAGGCGTGAAGGATATGAATTCATGGTATCCAAACCGCAGGTGATTACACATAAAAAAGATGGCAAAGTGATGGAGCCCGTTGAACAGGTGTTTATTGATATACCGGATGAATTCGTCGGGGTTATAACTGAAAAAATGTCCCAGCGAAAAGGCAAGATGATGAATATGCATTCTACCGGTTCCGGCCGTGTCGATATTGAATTCCTGGTACCTTCAAGAGGATTGATCGGATTTCGCAGCCAGTTTCTGACCGATACAAAGGGTGCGGGTGTCATGCACTCTTTGTTGAAGGGGTACGATGAATGGTTTGGGGCTATCCCACAGCGAACCACAGGTGCACTTGTAGCGGATCGGTCTGGTAAAGTGTCATCCTATGCTTGTCTATCCATGACCGATCGTGGTGAATTGTTTGTTTCTCCGACCATGGATGTGTATGCCGGTATGATTGTCGGTGAACGCAATCGTGAAGGGGATCTCGATATTAATATCACCAAGGAAAAGAAACTCACCAATATGCGCAGTTCCACAGCGGAGGCTACAGTCACTTTACGCCCGCCAAGGCCATTGTCTTTAGATCAGGCCATTGAATTTATTGCCGAGAATGAACTTGTTGAAGTGACTCCTTTGGCCGAGAGGCTTCGTAAAATGGAGCTGGATCCGGTAAAGCGGGAAGTACAGCGAAAGAGAAACAGAAAAATGTCTATCGAAAAAGAATAAATTTATCAGAAACAAAACGGGTCTTTACACATCGGGTTTCAACCTCGATTCATTTGTATTCCCAATTTCAATGTGATACCAATTGCCGATTACTGAATGAAGGAAAGTCATATTATTATTTGCAGTCCACACGTTCATGGACCGTTTGAAGAAAATGGATATCACTTTATTCTATGATGAGCAAACTACAACTTGTCAATTTTTTGATCTGTATCAGTTGTCATTTGTTTTAACTGTTTTTCGAGGATCAGACATTCTTTTTGAATGGTTTCATCGTCTGTTTTGTTTGATGGATAAAAAGGTTTTCCGTATAACAGGATTGCTTTGGCAAAAGGTTTGGGGAGCATGTATTTATCCCAGGATTTCATGATGATGGCAGGTTTTACCGAGAAAGTGACTGGTATAATACAGGCATTCATTTTTTTGGCTACATAAATCGCACCGGGTTTCGGTTTATAGATTGGTCCGGTTGGGCCGTCTACAGCAAATGCAAGAGTATATCCAAGTTTCATTTTTTGTATGGCGCCGATTAAAGCTCGGACAGGAGATTTTGTACTTGAACCGTAAACGATTTCATAGCCGAATTTTTTTAAAATGGTTGCCTGTAATAAACCGTCTCTGCTTGTTGAGGACATAATGGCAATATTTCGATTTGAAAAGTACCTTACAAGAAGAAATTGACGTCCGTGCCAAAAAATGTAAACGAACTTTTGTCCGTCTTTTTTTAATGTATCCAAAATATGTTCATTTTCTGTACAAATACGTACTGTTATGCTGATAATATTAATTGCCAGCCATCCCAGATAAGGCAGAATATTTTTATAAATAAAATCTTTCATTTTCAAGATATTTTTCGTATTTTAATGCATATTTAATTTTAATATAAATAATACGATGTACGATAATTACCTTTTAATTCTAATATTGTTTAATGTATTTAATCCAGTGATAAATGTCAATAATAATTCTGTACCATACAGGAAGAGATCGGTTTTTGTTCAGTTCGCTCGCTTTTCGTACATTGAACTGACATAATAAGCATTGTTTTTTAATGGCTTAGCAAATTATTATTTCACTAACATTTTGGCAGAATAATTGCTATATTGAATAAATTAACCGGAATACTTACAATAATTTGTCTTGATATTTATTTTATATTTTTATATGTTTGAATATTTAAAGATACTTAACGGACACTATTTTTTGGAGGTTTGTTTATGAGGGCGTATTTCAAGGCCCGATTCCTTTTTCTCTTATTTTTTATTCTTGCCGGTCATGGTTATGCAAGGATTTGGCTGGAAGTTAAATCAGTTAATGAAGAGAATAGAATTTCTCCCAATACGAATACGCTTCAACTTCAAACCTACGAAATGTATGGTATAGAGATTACCGGTCATTTTGAGAATGAATCTGCAGTTAGTAATTATATCAGCTGGTTAAGGATTACACCGAATACAAATGAAATGCCAGGTTTTATTCAGGGTTGGGAGGAAAAAAAGTATATTCTCAAACCTGGTGAAAAGAAAGATCTGAAAAATATCATATATATTCATCCGACTTCTGCTGCTGTTGATTCTTTTAAAGTCGAGGCTGCTTTGAAGCATGGGGAGAATCCACATGATTTTTTAATTTCAAGAAGCTTTAAACTGATCGTTGAAGCCGAAGAAACTTCATACGTTCCGCCTGTGTTGATTGAAGAACCCCAATTTTCTCCGGGATTATCAAACACAGTTTTTTGGATTCCCGGTCAGGGCAGTTCTGCCCAGGATGTATATTGTTTTGATACTGAAGATCGTGAAAATCTGAGAAAATCCGTTCAGGGATTGTACAAAATTGCTTCTTCAGATACTTCGATTGGAGTTTTTGAAAACCTAACCCATTCTCATCAATATGGATATTTCGCAAAGGCAGTTTATGAAAATACAAACAGTCCTGTTGTTCTATATTCAAATATACAATATTCTGTTCAAGATAACACATCCCCTGAAAGTGTCCTGGGAACACAGGCGTTAATCGATGGGAACGGGGATGCTATCATTTTATGGGATGGTGTCAGTGATGCTGTCAGCGGAATTGAACAATATAATATCTACAGAGCTGTAGATACAGGTTTTGAACAACTTGTAGGGAGAAAACCTGTCACGGACAATGAAACGGGAACATTTACCTGGACAGATGAAATTGATTCCGCGTATACTTATTATTATCGTGTCAGGGCAGTGGACCGGGTCGGTAATGAAGGAGACGGTGTCCGGACAATCGGGATTTCACTCGGTGGATCAGGTTATACTGATCTACCGCCGGGGGGAGGTTCTGAAGAGGATTCCACTTCATCGTCAACCAGCACCCTTTTTGTGAAAAGTGTCATTGATACGATCTGGCAAAAACTGAATGGGTGGGAAAATGCAGTCCGGTTTCAGGCAGTTCGGGACAGCATTCGTTATTTTCAATCGCCTCCTTCGGTACGGATGCGTTTTTTTGACAGCGGATGGACGGACCCGAATTTATTGAAAACATGGGGCTGGGTTTCTCCTACCAATCCGGACAGTATCTATTTTGTTTTTAATTACACGGATACGGCCCATGTATATTTTGATGATTTTGGAATCGTTCACTCCGATACCGGGAATGCTTTTATTGACAGCAGTTTTGTGAACAATCACACCTACCTTCGACGCGTTATTCGGAAATTCTATTCAACAACAGATACAACATGGTTGGGAAAGATTATCCCCGATTGCTATCCTCCGGATGATATACAGAACCTGAAACTGCAGGCAATTATTGATGATCCCAATTTTCAAAATCCTGTTTCTGGGTACCAAAAATGGCATTTTGAATTGGATTGGAATCCTGCAAAAGACGGTGTCAGTGGTCTGAAAAGTTATTCTGTGTACCGTAAGATAAATGGTCTGGATGCTGATTTTGTTTCTTTGGTACTACCGGATAATTATCTTAATACACATTTGAGGGATTCGGTTTTACTTTCTGATGCCGCTGTTTGCAATCCATTTGTTCAATATCGAGTCATTGCAGCGGATCAAGTTGGCAATCGACGGGATTTGAATAAAACAGCCTGGGAAGTCAGAGAGCGAACTTTAAATGCTCCGAAAATGGTAATTTCGCAGGAAGCAGGAATTAAAACATTTCCTCTTGATCCGACCCATGCGGATACTGTTTTTACGGATTCGGATCAGATTGCTGTACAGTTGTTCAATTTTGATCATTCTGATCTGAAGCAATATATTGTTGCTGTGAATGATAAGGAACAAGTGATTCAAAATCAGAGTCAAAACAAATTACTAATTCCTTTGTCGAATGCTGAAATCTCCACCATTAAGGTGCGTGTTTTATATCAGGGACAGAGGTCAAGTGTCTGGTCAAATTCAAGGGTGGTGATTCGAGCTTTGAAAAAGGCTCCGGAACAGTTTGTTTCAGCCAATGATTCTTCGAAATGGTACGGTCACATTTATCTTCAATGGAAACGCTCCTCACTGGATTCAAAATCATATGAAATCTGGCGCCGTTGTATCGATGAACCATGGAAACTGATCGGGACAGCAATTACTTCTGAAAACGATATTGGCTGGGTGGATTCGTACGGATTGGATGAACTCACGGCGTTGCCGGGTGACACACTGACAACATATCAAAGCTATAGCTATAAAGTAAGGATGATCAACATATTCGATATGAAAAGCGAATTTTCTGAAATCGATTCGAGCTATTGTAATCATCCTCCTGTTATCGCCGATGATGAGATCAATGCAGTTGGCGGCAGTATGATGATTACTATTTTTTGGGAACGTATAGAACGCGCAGTGCCGTCTGACAGCTGGAACACTCGAATTCGAATATATCGAAACAACATGGATGATTCTCCGTTTCATTCAGCCAACGTGATTGACGATACGACTTACACCTATGGGCCGGTCGATCCGGGGTACAACTACATTTTTCAGGTGATGGAAAAACCAAATGAATTCAATGGCGGATCGAATTCGGGAGACAAAATCAGCAGCTGGTCACAGCCGTACACGGTCACACTGGATACGCTTTCAATGACTGCTCTTTCTCAACCGATGGGTTCTGTTTATATCGATTGGAACGATCCGGTCCGTATTGCAAATTACAAGATTGATACATTTAAACTGTGCCGGAACGATGTCTGCTGGTTGTTTCCAAAAGAACAAACTTCATTTATGGATCTGTCACAGGATTTAAATCATGGTGAAATATATCAATACATGTTATACGGATTGGATAGTCTGAATCAGGTAGTGGCTTCCAACAATAAAACGGCCACATCCGATACTGGCAGCGTGTTTATTCCGGAAATCGCTCCATTTCCAACACCGTATTTTAATAATGATTCAGTCAATGTGTCCTGGCAATGGCGGAATCCCGATGGAAGTGTAAATTCCATGTCCTCACGTGGGGCAGTTCGCTGTCTGATTCAAGCCAGTGTAAGCCGCACATTTCCTTCTCTGCCAGATCAAACCGAGGAGAGAATGATAGATCTAATCCCTCTGGCAACATCGGCAAATGTGTGCAAACCTGCACTGGCGAGTGAAGCGAATGACACTATCTATTTTAGAATCACTGCATGGGACGGATGGAATCATCCGATTGAGACCATCTGGTCCACTCATTATTTCCCGACGGAAAAAGCGATTTTTGACCCGATCAAACCCTTGCCTGTCAAAGATCTCTGTATCGATTCAGTGAAGTCCAGTTATAAAAAATCAGATGCGGCTGTCACCTATATGAGATGGAGTGGAGCAGGCGTTGAAGTTCCGGATTCCGATCATCGGAATGTCTGGAACCGGCTCCTGGGAAATGTGGCTTACTATCGTGTTGAGCGCATTGGCCTTCAAGATGTTTATCCAGTTCCTGTAGCAGAAATTCCAGTCGATTCCGATATCCAGTGTTATCATTATGCATCGACAGCGGATAATAGGAATTATCAGTGGCAGATCGTCAGCGTGGATAGCGCAGGGAATGACACGGACAGCAATCTTATTCAATCTGTTGTATCACCTTATATTCCCACACCGGAACCTCCCGTACCAACCCAATTCCGCGCATGTACGATCCGTCCTGTTTCGTCGGAATCGTTGACGTTTGAGTATTTTGTCGAGATTGCGATGGATTCGGCCCATTTCAGGCTTGCTTATGAAATCGATACAACCCGGCAGGAGTTTATGAATCATCTTCTTTGCCGGAGTGAAGACTGGATCGAGGGGCCCGATTTTATTTGTCAAACAGGATGGGGAGCCGTCGAACTGGACACAACATGGTTTCGTGTGAAAGCGCGTGTGAAGAATGAAAGCGGTGTCGAGAGTGGATGGTCCAATCTGATCTATTACACCGGAGAGGATGATCTTGAAAAAGGGAACGATCCATATTCGAATTCCGGTCAAATTCCTAAAACGTTCGACGTGCATCAAAATTATCCCAATCCGTTTAATGCCACAACACGCATTAATTATCAAATTCCTGAAGACGGTTTGGTTCAAGTCAGAATTTTCAATTTGCTGGGATCGGTGGTGAATACGCTTGTTGAAGAAAATAAACCGGCCGGGTATCATACAATTTTCTGGTATGGAGACGATCAAAACAGGCATCCGGTCGCTTCAGGTATTTATCTTGTACGCGTTTCCATGAAAACAAAACAACAACAGGTATTTCAAAAACAATTTAAAATGATGTATATTAAATAAAAGGGGAACGGCATTGTTATTTGGAGATTCATTGATGAAAAAACATTCTTTCTGTTTGCAGTGCACGATTTTATATATCCTGTTAATGTTTCTTTATAATGGAATGGCATTCGGATCGGAGAATGTAAAACGAAAGCTTGAATGGAAAACCGATTTTGAAATAGAAACTTATCTGGCATCGATGCCGAACGATTTGGAACCATCGCTTCCTGCACCTGCTCTTTATCCTGAACCGGAATATACCTGGGGATTTTCAAATACAATTTTCTGGAACAGAGACAGTATCGAGAATGCAGTGACGGCTCTGGACATGCATCTTCTGTTTTATGAAGTTCAGGCGACTTTCGACAATATCATACTCTGGGCGTTTCCCAAGGCCAGTGTGGACTCGGCGACATTTACCAATCCGCCTGATGGTTTGCCGGAGGGTATTTCTATCGATTACCGTTTACGATATTATGCAGAGGACTCGGCACATAATTATTCCATGAGTTATTGGTCGGAGCCTGAATCATCGATACAGGATGCCAGTCCTCCCAATCTGTGGCATATAAACGTACTCCACCTGCAGGAAACAGAAGGATTGAACTGGGCCATTGGGCCGACTGTTCACGTGGATGTGATCGCTTCCGATTACAGTTTCGGCAAGGTGATGCAAGTGGTTATTCATGAAAAAAGCGAAAGCTGTGATGATATCATCTATTATCCGATTCTTCCTCCTACCGATTCTATAAACCAGGCGATTCCTTATACGATGTGCTCTCCGCAAAGAGAAGTTGCTGAATTGAGCGTATGGGTTTTAGATGTGGCCGGTCAGCCTTCCGAAGCAAAATCGATTTCATTATTCTGGTGGCCCTATGAGGGAGAAGAAAATAAAATGGTCTGTTTCCCGAATCCGTTTAATCCACAAGAAGGAGAAATAACGATCATTAAAGTAGACGACCCCGGGATAAACCGGGTAAGGATATTTGACCCATTTGGGAATCTTGTTAAATTATTGGTAAAAAAAGCGTCCAGCGATATCTTTTTTGAGTGGGACGGCAGAAATGAAAGAGGAGATATTGTTGCTTCTGGGGGGTATCTCTGCGTTGTCGAAGGGAATATGCAACTCTACTGTAAAATTGCAGTGATAAAATAAACACAGAGTGATTTACTGCGGGGAACCATGAAACCAATTCTAAAAATTATTATATGCATTATCGTCTCTTTTCTTTTTTTTACGAATGTATTTTCAAGCGAAGGAGATGCGGGACAGCCCGGTGCTTTCCTGAGATATGGTGTGGGGGGACGCGCACTCGGGATGGGAAGGGCTTTCGTTGCAGTCGCCGATGATGCGAGCGGGGTTTACTGGAATCCGGCAGGAATACTTGGTGCGAAGCGTATCGAGTTTGTTTCAACCTATTTGGACCTGTATTATGACAGTCAATTCGCACAATTGGGATTTGTTGTTCCCCGTCCCGGGAGAGAGATCAAAAACTCATTTTTAAGATTTTTAATCGGACCTTCCTCTGCGGTTGGATTCGGATGGATTAATTTAAGTATGGCCGGTTTTGAACAACGCACGCAGACCGGCGCTTATCTTGGTGATTTCGGTATGGCCGATAATGCCTTCCTCATGGCGTGGGCGCGCGAACAGGTGGGACCCTGGGGAATATTCAGGTACGGCCTCACTTTTAAATTGATCAACCAAGATGTTTCGGGACTTCAGTATGATCCTTTGGAAACAGCAGGTACAAATTCACATTGGTCCGGAGGCATGGATGTGGGGTTGACTTTTCAGCCCATTCATGCTCCAATCTTGCGTGTCATTGCACTGAAATACCTGGTACCGCTTCGAATGGGAATCTCGCTGCAGAATATTGTTCAACCTTCCTGGAGTTTATCAGGAAAAAATATCGAAAAATTGCCTCTTATTTTTCGATGGGGATTCAGTTATCGGTGGGTTCTTAAGGACTGGATTCCAGAAAGTTGGGAAGGATTGAGAGATTTTATCGATGATTCTCAAATTATTACAGCTTTTGACAAAGAGGTTTACAAGGGTGCCGAAGGGGGAAATTATTTTGGTGTGGAAGGGTATTTTCCCATTGGACGATCAGGATTCGCTTTTTTCCCGAGAGCGGGATTTAATAACCGAACTGAAGGTCCTTCACTGGGGATGGGATTAACAGTTCCATTTACAAAATCTACACAGATGCGGATTGACTATGCGCTTGGTTTTCACCCATATTTGCCAAACGACAGCCGGTTTTTTCTTACACTGCAAACAGGGAAAGATCTTGGTTCCAAATTTTTCAAGCAAATGTCTGAAAAAGAAAATATAAAAGAGATTGAAAAACGCAATCAACTTCTGTTGATACTGGCAGACTATCCAAATAAGGAAATAAATGGTGCAGTAAAAATACTGGCAGATTTTCAGGATAGCACGAACGCACGAAGATATTACGATCTTTCAGGCGGATTGGGCCGAGCGGCACTCTTGATGAATGAAGTGAGATCATTATTAAAACAGGGAAATGTTCAAAAAGCAAAAAGCCGGGCCTTTGAGGCGGCAGAAGAATACAGGCCTGTTTTCATGATGCCGGAACATACATTGAGTGACGATGACCTAATGAATTACGCGGAAGCTCTCATTCTCTCACGCCAAGTGGAAGTGGCTATTCCTGTTTTGGAAGAAGTGGGACAACATTCCCTGAAGTACTATTTTATGGTAGGTAGTTGCTATAAAGAATTGGGCAAATGGGATACTGCCATTGAAGCCTTTCAAAGTGCCATAAAGCGGTACGAACAAGAACAGGATTTGAACAGTATGGTTTGTCTTTCCTTTCTTAATTTAAGTGAGATATTATTGAGGAAAAAACAATATCTATCTGCCCTCACTTCATTGAATGTTTTATTGAAGAATTATCCGAATAAACTGGATGAAGATTATCCGAGATATCCTCTTTTTAGCGATAACTATGTAGCCGACGATGCAGTGTTTCTTATTGGAGTAATTTATCTAATTCAAAATAAATATCGTGAGGGGGTCATCTCGCTGTTAGAAGCACAACGATTTTATCCTGATTTGGATTATGGAAAAATCGTAGCGGGTGAATCGGATAGTTTGATTGATGCGCTGGAGAATATGAATTGGGAGTTTCTTGAAAATCTGGGAATCGAATTTCTGGAAGCCTATTTTAAAGATCACCAATTGAATTAGTCCGATTGAGCGGGCCGGAAGAGTACAGATCGTATGAAGCAATTTAAAAAACATTATCATTTATTACTGCTGTATATATGTATCGGTATGGTCTGTCAATGGCTTTATGCCAGGGATAAAACAGTCTCTGTTTCCGAAAACAGCATGATCGATCTCATTGCACCGTTCGAAAGTAAAAAGATGATGAACGGGCCGATTGTATTTTTATGGAGGCCGGTCAGCAGCCTGGATACACTATATTTTGATGTCAAGAATTATGAAATTGCATTCTGGACAAACGATCATCGGTTTGTTAAAACTTATACCGTTTCACCAGCGGAATCCTATCGAACTGTTTCACTAAAATTTGATAATTGCAGGAGTGTGTTTCGACGGCACGGCAAATATTTCTGGCAGGTGACCGCCGTAAATGCCGCCGGGAATCAGATTTCTTCTGAAGTTCGAAGCTTTACGATAGAAGTGTCCAAAATATCCGAACGTCCGGCTGTGTGGCATCATCCGTATGGCATACATTTTTATTATGCAAATCGATTACGAACACCGGAATATTTGTCTTTCCTGGATCATATTTATCCGACAAAACATATGAGAAATTATTCGGATTTTGGCCTTGTATTTCAACAGCAGAGAATTGGAACTCATTTTCTTGAATTTGAAGAAACATTTAATATTCGTTCACAGGTCGGTATAGGAATAGATATCGGAATGCGTTTTCGGTTGTTGCAGAATAGATTCTTTTCTCTTTACCCATTTGGACAAACCGGAATATGCTGGTATGCTACCGGGATTGAAAGATATTCCAGCATGCTTCATCATATTTTAGTAGGCTGCGATTACAGCGTCATGCCCAAAGGTTATGTTACACTCAGAGGAGGCTGGATTCCTTTTTATCGTGTTCGATATTCCGAGAAGGGAAACAGCCCGCGCACCTATTTGGGAAAGGGATGGGAGATGGGTGTCCAATTGATTATTCCGCAAACACTGTTGAGAAGTTTTCATCTGCTCGGGATTGAATTTGATTTTCAAAGAATGCCGATTTCTTATCATATTAGCAGGATTCAGGATCAGTATACGGGAACTGTGATGAAGATACAAGGCATTGATATCGGATATTTCTTTCAATAAAACTATTTGCCATAGGAATTTTAAAAGAGTCGTCATGCAGTATAAATGTACCATTAGATAGATGAAGATTGAACTACAAAAGATGTATTCCCCCTTTTCGTTCCTTAGAAACGGGAAGAGAAATTGAATAATCTTTAACGGAGGATGAACAAATGTTCATGGGACAAAAAATGTATAAAAAGATACGATTGCTTTTTTGTGTAGTTGTCATTTTATCATTTGCGACACTTTATGGCAGTCCGTCATCTTATAAAATCTATATTTCAGATATTCAGCAAGAAGTAACTCAGAAATTTCTAGGCATTCCAAAAACTGTGGATTATACAATTTTTTGGGATGTTTTTCAGGGAAACGGGCAGGACTACGACCCCGTTTCTATCGACCGTCCATTTTATTTTAAGCCAAGATGCTGGGAAGAGAATACATATCTGGAGGAAATGTCTGAAGATACGGTTCACGGCAATTTTTTTACATTTCACGGGAAACGAGCAGGGAAGAAATATGGGATATTGGTGGAAGGATTTCAAAACGGGAACCGTTTTGCTGTCTCTGACACTGCCTGGATCGTTACAGGGAAAAATATACGAGCGGCTTCATCAAGTTCCATATTTCGGTGGCTCAACTGGATTCCGTTTAATGGACGTATTCCAATGGCATTTTTTAAACGGGGAAATATTTTTGACGGTTCGACACAACCTGGTAAAATCGCCTTCCATTTGATATGGAATTCTTTTATTGCAGGATGTATCATTTGGTTTTTCTTTTGCATAAGATATTTAAAGCTGAAAAAAATATTTCCGATGAAATCCCGATTTCATTTGCCGATGAATTACGATGAAGCCTATTGTAAGGGGATTTCAGAAGAATTCGAACAAATTATTCAGGATTGGCGTGATATTGTCGATAAAACGAATGAACATGTTCGAAAGGAGATACAGCAAGGGAATAAATTGAAGGTCTGTGATATTGAAACCGTAAATGCTCAATTCTGGAAGGAAGAAGGATCAATTGTTGTTCAGAGATTGCTTAAAAAGACCTCGGATCCGAAGTGGAATCAATATCCATCAGTCCGGATTATTCATGCAGGTCTGGAAAATCATGAACTTGGCGGATTTCGCTGGCTCGAGGTTTCGAAGGAAGTGGACCGGGCTATCGAAAACAGAGCTTCCTCAGAGCTTGAACGGTTAAGAAGGCGAAGTCTTATGGATTGGCTGTGGAATCTTGGTACGCTTGCTCCTCTGGTCGGCCTTTTTGGAACAGCTACGGGTATCTCCCATGCGTTTGCCATGCTGACCATGCTTCAAGCTGATATTACGCAGACAACACTTGTAAGGCGGCTGGCCAGTGGTATTTTTGAAGCACTCTGGACCACAATAGAGGGTTTGTTTGTGGGTATTATTCTCATGCTTTTATACTATTATTATCAGAATAAGCTGAGCTGGATCTATTCAAAATGGGAAGAGATCTATGTTCATATTGCCGAGAAATTATAACCTGTAAAGTTTATGGCTTTTAAAAAGAGAAATAACGAAAAAAAGGGACTGAGCCTGCCCGGGCTGATCGATATTATATTCTTACTGCTCATTTTTTCTTTGGTTACTTTATCCATTTCACAGGCCAGGGTGGAAACGAAGCGGCGAGGTGATCAGAGCGTCGAATTTCCATTACCGGAAACAAGAAGTACGGAAACCGAAGAAACAGGCGGAATTCTTCAGACGCTCTTGTTTCAAATCGAGCGATCGGATCCGGAGAATGTTCAAAGTCCAAAAATTATCTATGCTCTCTTTCCATCGATTAAAGATTCGTTAAATCTGGAAGAGGCAAAAATTTATGCACAAAGGGATTCATTATTTGCACCTTTTCCGGATAATTTTCTTAAAATGAGTGATTTGGCATTTTCAAAAACGGCGCCTTGCGGTTTGATTCAGTGGGCGATTCGAAAATACAAAGAAGACAATTTCCCCAAACCGGATCTTGCCAATTCTGTTGAAATCAGAGCGGACAGGAATACAGAATTTCGTATTGTCAATTTTATTATGGAACAATGCAGTGCCTATGGGGATACGATTCCCCGTGTTGTCTTACGAACTTTAACTGCTAAAGAAAGTCAGAATGTTTATTAAGATTTCAGATCGCAATAAAGAAAAAATCGAACTCGTCTCACTCATCGATATGATATTTATTCTTTTGGTATTTTTCCTGGTGACGAGTTTTGTCATTAAATTGAATTTACAGGAAAGAAGCCTTTATGTACCTACACCAAAGAATGTTTTGGGCAGGGCACAATTGCTTATTCAGTTTGTCGATGAGAATCGAATATTTTGGCTTGATGAGGAAGCTTCAACAGTGGTGGAATCCATTGAAGAGAATTATGGATATCTCAACGATGCCAGCTTGCGCGACAGGATTTTATCCAATCTGACGTCAAACAATATCATTTCACTTAATCAAATGGATAGCAAGATCAACCATTTGATCAGTGCAGCCAATCAGGATCCTTTTACGAATTATTTTATTCTTATTCGATGTCCGAATGAACTGCCGTATTTTCATGTAATCGATGTGATTGAAAAATTATCCAGCACTAAATACAGAAATATTAAGTATGGCTGCGTGGGCGGAACGTTTGATGATATACGGTACTGTAAACGTATATACGATGTGGTAGAGAAAGATTCGAAAGGGAACAGAAGAAAAAATCTCCGAATCGATTTTTAGTATTTGATAGATAAATATGACATTTTTTAAAATTAAAAAAGTGGTTCTTATCAGATCTGTCCAGGCGGTATTTGCTGCTGTTTTCATCATGTTTGTAATCAGAACCTATTTCTGGATTCGTCTCCCGGAAACGAACATTCAAGTGTCTTATTCCGGACAGGAGGAAAAATTGATTATACCTCCAAGGCCCGGCATCAAGGGAATTGAGATTACAGGGCCGCAGATACAACCCTTGTTTTTTTCTGTCGATCTGTCAAGAGCGGGTGTTCACAGTCTGGATTTTCTGCAGCTTCAGCTAATTGATCCGCATGCAGATGTTAAGCTAACCTGTACGATCGATGAGCAGGGGAGGCTTCTTTTTTTACAAAAAGACATTCTCATGGAAGGGCACACCGAAGCAGGTCTCATGATTCAGAAAGCTCTAAAAACGTGGATATACACTCCCTATAAACAGGGAACCATAAAATTTTGGTTTAATCTTCCTTCCAAAGGCCGAAAAGTAATTATCGATTTAAGCGGCCTGAAACGGAAGGATTCCATTCCAAGGCATATTCCTATTTACACCGGGCAGATTCATTTGATCGATGGTTTGGAAAACAGTGAACTTCAAATTAGCGGATAGGTTTAAAGAAGTTTTATACGAATTAAAGTGAGGATTATTCCATGCGTTCATTTTACAACGCTTTCATGTTGCTCATCATTATTTGTTACAGCGCATTCGCTCAGCAGTTTTATCGATCGAAAGGAATTGATCTTTTTAATCAGGGACAGTATGCAGCGGCGATTGATTCGATGATGCAGTGGGGCGATGCCCATTCGGCGGAGAAAGGTATTGCGTATTATTATGTTGGCGAAAGTGATTATACACTGGGGATTGATGAGTTGTCTCCAGCTAAATCCATTTCTTTTTTTACCAGTGCAGTCGATGTTTTTTACAAAGCCCTCAATCAATCCGATTTGAATTCAATTTATGCTTCAAAAAAAGACGATGTCATTTATAAACGCGCCTGGAGTTGTTTCCGACTCGCAGAAATAGCGGATAATCCGGTCGTTTATTTGGAAAAAGCGTACGATGATTTCAGCCGATTAAGCGTTTCCGAAAGTGATACACTGAGTTTGTATGCAAAATATATGGTTGGAGAGACACAGTTTCGAATCGCACTCTGGTATCGTTATCTCTCGGCAATATCGGGCAATACCGGGGAAGCAGTTGAGTTTGCACAGGAGGCCATTCGTAATCTGAATCTGGCAAGAAATATTTACAGACAGATTGTGAATCAGGATCAGGGCTCTTCTTATTTCCGCACTTGTGCATCCTTCAAGATTCAGGATATACTGTGCGAATGGGGGGGGCTTTATCAAGGAATGGATAATGCGGTTTTCGAACAAATTAATGATTCGATGAAAAAAGAGAATTCAACCGCGACAGCAGTCTATTTGTGTCAACAGGTTAATTATCGTTCTGTTTTACAGAACATCGACCATTTTCTGAAAATAAAGTTTGAGCCGTTGGTGTCCTATTCACGGGCATATGATTTATTATCGCTTTATTTACTGACGAATGATGAATTGTATCAATATCAATTTAACAGTGTTTTGGATAGCATAAGAAACAGTGACCTGCAATCCGAAAAATATTTTTTACAGGGAATTAGCGATCATAACTCGGATATAACAGGTAACGTGTATCGGCGGCTTGCAGATACGAATACAAGTTTTTATATGAAAGCTGCGAAAGATAACCCGGAAGCATTATACTGGTTGGGGTGGGCCCAATTTGCGGCAAATATGGATGATGCGGAAACTCAATTTGAGCTTTTTTTGCAAAATTCGGAAAGTCCTGTTTTTGATCCGAGGTTAAACATTTTACGGGAAGATGCGCAATTCAGAATATTTCTTATCAGATTCGATAGAAATGCCGGTGACCAAAAATTTTTAGTTGCTCTGAAGCAACAACTCGAGCAATTTTCACCTCGAAATACCTATATTCGTGAACAGAAAAAATTCCTGCTTCAGCTTGTTCGAGTGGGTTTGGGTGAATCGATCTGGGGTGAGATTTTAAGCGGACCCAACACCGCACAGAGACTCGATGATGCATTTTATCTCATCAGACATATGCTGGAGAGAGCAACGCGAGTGATCGGGAAAGAGCGTATTCCCTATCTGAACTATCTGGAAAAGTTATACAAGATCACCGAACCAAGAAAACCCAATGAAACCTCTTTTTACAGGGGACTCTCTTTGTTTTTAAAGGCGGAAATTCAGGAAACTTCGTCAGAAAAACGTAATTTATATTTAGCTGCGGCAGATACATTACGAAATTCGACAGGGGAATATCGTAATGAAAGTATGTACGTCCAGGCAAGAAGCTATTTTGCAGCCGCTAAACACGAACCCAAACCCGGACAACGAAGCGCCCTGTATGAAAAGGCCAGACCTATTTTCATCAAATTGATAAATGAGGCAAATAGCCTGCGCTCAGTTTATTATTTGGGAGAAATTTTTCGCATCAGAGGCAACGAACTGGCCGCAAAACGTTGTTATGAAACAGTGATGAGAAATACACGCGGACAATCCGACGGTAAATTCTGGTACAACAATGCACTCGCGGGTATTCAAAGCAGCCAAATGGTGGGGGATTCAACTCAGCTTCAGGGTATTAAGATCGAGCGAGTGAAATTCCCGGAGCAATTGCTTGTCATCAACAATGAAACCATCTCTCTTGAGAAATTTGCCGATCTGGATTATATTCGAAGGCAATATATTGAACAGGCCGTTCGATACTACCTGAAGTATGGCCCTCCCAAAAGAACGCTCTATCCATCTGTTTTTCGCCTGCCTGTTTCACGTTTCAGACAAAGAGATTTTGGTGAGAATACGGCGGGTATCAGAGAAAAAGTTCCTGCGATAACGTCCGGATTAAGGCTTCAGGTGATCTTGCCAAAAGGTAGTTATCAAGCCCCTCTTGTTACTTTGAACCGATTACCAGTCGAGAAGAATCAGAATGGATTTTATCAAAAAGCGCCCATTCCTTTAAATCAGTTACTGGAGATTCGAGTCGAAAGCAATGGATGCTACCCATTTGTTGAAGAACACCAATTTTCACAACCTGGCGTTGAGTACATTATCGTATCTCTTGTTCAGCGCCTGTCATTTAAAAGTGAGGGATTCGGGAAGAGAATCCAAGCATTGTCCGTTCCCTTCACCAAGCGGCTGGATGGAAATACAATATTACTGCCCAATGGTTTATCTCTAATGTCCAATACATTTTTATTCAGAGACTTTGAATCAAAAATAACTTTACGTGATATTGACTATTCCGAAGTCATAAATCGGTTTCTTGTTGCTGACAGTAAAAGCAGTGATCTGCTTGTTTACAGAAATGATGCCATGCTTTCCAAAGAGGGAATACTGCCATTGATAGTACAAAGCAAAGAAGATACACTAGGCAGTCCGGAAGGTATAGCAATTGACAGGCAGGGGAGGATATACATTGCAGATTGGTCAAATCATCGTGTCGCTGTTTTTGAATCCGATGGGAGATTTATACGATCTTTTGGCGGTTTTGGTAAAAATTCTTCTTCAACAGTCGGAAAACCTGTTCGTTTTGTTTTTCCCACCCGGATTGCGATTGCGGAAGACAGTGAAGGCATCTTTTTAAATGGAACCCATTTTTATCATCAACCACAAATATTTGTATCGGACCGAAACGGAATTCATCTGGTCAACACGGATGGTATCTATTGGGATACGATTACTCCAAGGAATATTGAGCGGGGCGATATATATGATATCATTACTGTAAATTATGGATCAGATCTTCAATTGTATGTAGCAAACAGAAGAAATGGAGAAATTGAAACGTTCTCAGCCAGGGCAGTTGATGAAAGTGAATGAAATAGATTGATATCATAAATAGATGCTTTATTATGGGAACCTGTTTTACAGGTTCCTTTTTTTATGTGGAACGTGTATTAAAAAGCTGTTGACATTCTTTGTGTAAATAGGTATAATTAAATGTTCCAGTTGATTTAAACAGGTATGATTAGAACAATTTTAATTTATTAAAAATTTAACTGCATCGTTATGCCTGCGAATTTACCCCCGGATTATTACGCTGCGGAAAGACGTTATCGCGAAGCCAGCTCGATTGAGGAGAAATTGAACATTCTCCGGAAAATGCTGGCCATTATGCCGAAGCATAAAGGAACAGAGCATTTACAGGGTGACTTAAAACGGAAAATAGCAAAATTACAGAGTCAGCAAGAGAAAAAACAGATCAAGGGGAAATCCTCATCGCTCGATCATATTCCGAAAGAAGGCGCGGGGCAGGCAGTGCTTGTCGGTTTGCCGAATACAGGAAAATCTTCAATCCTTTCCGGATTGACGAATGCACATGTTCAGGTGGCTGAATATCCCTATTCGACTTTCAAGCCTGTTTGCGGTATGATGGTGTATGAAGATATTTTAGTTCAGCTTGTAGATATGCCGCCCGTTTCTGTTCAATTCACAGAGTACTGGGTTTTCAATTTAATCCGCCTGGCCGACCTCGTACTTTGCGTTGTCGATCTTTCCTGCGAACAACCGAATGAACAGGTTAAACAGATTTATCGGATTTTGGAAAATCAGCATCTCGTCCTGACAAAATGCGGAGAGAAGCACCCCCAGGGTCCCATTGCAGCAAAATCGGCAATTATTGTCGCAACAAAAGCCGATACAACCGGTGCGGATATAAAAGGAGAATTGTTGTTCAGGGAATTCGGAGGTCAATTTCCGGTTGTCTTTATTTCAATAAAAAATCAAGCCAATCTGGATATTTTAAAAGAAAAGACATTTCAGGCTCTGCAGGTGATACGTGTTTACACAAAAATTCCGGGACGCAAAGAGGATTTGGACAAGCCTTATGTTTTGCCTTACGGCAGCACTGTTTTTGATGCTGCTAAAGTGATTCATAACGAATTGGCGGACAGGATGAACTATGCAAGGCTTTGGGGGTCTGAAAAGTATGACGGTCAGAGGGTTGAAAGAGATCATGTTCTGGAAGACAGGGATATTATCGAGATTCACCATAAGTAGAGGAATGCACAATGCATGAAAGAGTCAGGCCATCTGTCCTGGCGGGGACAGCCTGGTATCCCGGCGATCCGATACAGCTTCGGAAAACGATCGATCACTATTTTGCCAATGTGAAGCTTCCATCCATCCGGGGGAATGTTCGGGGATTGATCAGTCCCCATGCCGGATTTGAATTTTCAGGGCAGGTAGCCGCACATGGATACAAATTGTTATCCGGTTATCCGTTTGATCGTGTTATCATTATTTCTCCTCTTCATCGGTTGTTTTCAGACGGGTATGTTACCAGCAGCGCTTCTTTCTATGAAACTCCGCTCGGGCGCGTTCCTGTGGATGAAGAATCCCTTGGTACGCTTTCAAAAACAATCAAACTCGACACCATTTCCTATGATAACGAACATTCGCTCGAAATTCAATTGCCGTTTTTACAGGTGATTCTGGGTGAATTTAAACTTGTGCCGATTATGGTGGGTATGCGTGATATCTATTCATGCGAAGATATCTTACGCGGACTGTTAAAGATTGGCCGGGATAAAAAGACACTTTTTATCGCCAGTTCGGATCTTCATCATATTGCGAATTATCATGAAGTGGTTCGATCCGATAAAAAAGTCGTCGATGCACTTGCCGGTTATGATATGGAGAAGATACGAAAAGTGCTGGCTCCTTCGGATTGTACAGTTTGCGGGAAGGTACCCATTTCAATCGTTCTGGATGTGACGAAACAATTGGGAGCGAATCAGGTCAAAGTCCTGTGCCATACGAATTCCGCTGATATCACAGGAGAAAAACAGGCAGGTCAGTATACGGTTGGTTATCTGTCTGCTGCGATGATACAAGGATAAGGCAGAAGAGAATCTTATAGACGTCGAAAAATGGTAGTTTCATAAAAAAGATAATCAATGGGCTGACTTCGAAAGGGAATAACTACAACTCGGTTAATAAAACGGAATGTTAACAGGAGGACTGATATGGACAAGAAATTTTCGGAACAGGAAAAGAAATATCTCAAAAGTGTGACCAAATGGAATGAGAGAGCGAGTAAGCAGCAGGTATTTTTTTATAATATTTGTATGGTGGTCGGAGCCGTTATTGTTCTGTTTACCTGCCTCTATATTATTCAAAATGTAGATGAGAAAAATATTTATTTGAAAGGATTACCCGGTTTTATTGTATCCATTCCTTTCTTCCTGATATATTATTTTGGTTTGAAAGCCATTGATGAAAAAAATTTGATCGCTTCCATTTTTGAAAAACTCAAACGGCGAGATTCAAAATAAAAGCACTTCCCGATAAACAAACTAAAGTTAAACAAACAACGATGAAAAATGAAAAACAAAAACAAAAAGAAAAAGAAAAAGGTGTAAATCGGATGTTTCTGCCAACATTTATTATGGGACTAATCGCGGTTCTGTTAATTGTGATCGGAGTGATCAAGGGACAGAATGAACATATAGAGGGGCTGTCCAAAGGTTTTAAAATGACAATTACGATTCTTCCCATGCTCATTTTTGCATTTATTGCGGCAGGGATGATTCAGGTACTCGTTCCCCATGAAATTCTTGTAAAATGGATCGGAAAAGAGTCCGGCATAAAAGGGATTTTTATCGGCACGGTGGTCGGTGCATTTACGCCGGGTGGACCCTATGTCAGTCTGCCAATTGCGGCCGGGTTGCTCCGTTCGGGTGCGGGTGTGGGAGTGATGGTCGCCTTTCTTACAGGCTGGTCCCTGTGGGCTGTCCAGCGGCTGCCCATGGATATAGGTATTATGGGATGGAAGTTTGCAGTCATACGGTTCGTCAGTACGTTCTTTTTCCCTCCGATTGCAGGACTTATTGCATATTGGATCGATCTTCGAATCAATTGATCTGCTTTTTCAAACCATAACTGGAATAAAATTGTATCCGTGGCGTTGTTTGTTGATGCCATCCTGCGGAAATTTAATAGAATGGAATTGGATTTTAATATGACTATGCAAAGATTGCTGCTTGTTTCAAATCGATTGCCGGTTACAGTCGAAAAAAGGAAGGACACATTTAATTTTAAGAAAAGTGTGGGGGGATTGGCCACCGGACTGCGTTCGTTCTATCAAAGCTACAACAGTACCTGGATCGGATGGTGTGGTCTTCCGGCAAATGCTGTGAGCGGTCAGGATAAAAAGAACCTTGAAAGGGAATTGTTGGAACGATTCGATAGTGTCTCGGTTTTTCTGTCGAAAAAAGACATCCGGCTTTTCTATTCTGGTTTTTGTAACAAGACGATATGGCCCCTTTTTCATTATTTTTCGGATTATGCCGTCTATGATAATGACCTATGGGAATCCTACAAGCACGTCAACAGACTGTTTGCACAGGTGTTGATAAAAACTGCCAAACCCGGAGATACCATCTGGATCCATGACTATCAGCTCATGCTTCTTCCGGAGATGATCCGTGAGAAATTACCTGACACGCGAATCGGCTTTTTTCTGCATATTCCGTTTCCTTCTTATGAAATATTCAGACTTCTGCCGTGGAGAAAAGAAATCATCAGAGGATTATTGGGAGCGGACTTGATCGGATTTCATATTTATGATTATGTGCGCCATTTCATGAGCAGTGTCAGGAGGATTCTCGGATACGAACATACTTTCGGACAAATCACTCTGGAAAACCGGGTCGTCAAGGCCGATGCGTTCCCGATGGGAATTCACTTCGATCAGTTTGCAAACGCGGAACCCGATCCGATATGGACCCTCGATATCAAGCAAAATTGCCGGATTGAAGGCGGCTGCAAAGTGATTCTTTCGGTTGACCGTCTCGACTATACAAAAGGCATATCGAAGCGTCTGGAAGCTTTTGACTGTTTTTTGGAGAGATATCCGGAACATAAAAAGAAGGTGACATTGATGCTGGTTGCTGTCCCTTCCAGAACCACAGTCGATCAGTACAAGCAGCTCAAACAGCAAGTGGATGAACTCGTTGGACGCATTAACGGAAAACACGGAACCATTGGATGGATGCCGGTCTGGTACCTTTATCAATTTATGGATTTTAAGCGGCTGGTTTCTCTTTATTCGATCGCCGATGTGGCCCTTGTGACACCACTGCGGGACGGGATGAATTTAATTGCCAAAGAGTACCTTGCCAGTAAAAAAGATGACAGAGGTGTGCTTATACTAAGCGAAATGGCCGGTGCGGTGAGCGAACTCTCGGAATCCATTGTCGTTAATCCAAACAATAAGCATGATGTGGCGGATGCGATTCAGGAAGCGCTTGTCATGAGCGGGGATGAGCAGATCGAACGGAACCGGATTATGAAGACGCGGCTGAAACGATACAGTGTGGAAACCTGGGCCAGGGATTTTATGAACAAACTCAATCAAACCAAAAATATTCAAAAAGAAATCGGCTCAAAAAAATTGACCCTGCAGATTCAAAAACGGCTCTTTAAAAAATACGTGAAAGCGGAAAAGAGACTGATTTTTCTCGATTATGACGGCACACTGGTTCCTTTTGCATCCAAACCGGAACAGGCCAAACCGGATGAAGAAATCTTTGAATTACTCGAAATGATGATCTGTGATCCGGTTAATGAAGTTGTCATTGTGAGTGGGCGTGGCAGGGAAACCCTGGATAGCTGGTTTGGTCAATTAAAAATAGGCATGTCCGCAGAACACGGCGTCTGGATCAAAGAGAGTCAGGGGATTTGGCGCATGATCGAGCCGATACAGGATGAATGGAAAACGGAAATCAAGCCGATTTTTGAATTCTTTGTGGACCGGACTCCGGCCTCTTTCATTGAAGAAAAATCATTTTCCCTGGCGTGGCATTACAGGAAGGCGGACACAGAGTTAGGTCCGATGAGGGCCATCGAGTTGAAAGAGACGCTCCTTGATCTCACAGCCAATTTAAATCTGGTCATTCTCGAAGGGAACAAGGTGATTGAAGTGAAGCATGGGGGCGTGAACAAGGGCAGAGCGGCGCATTTCTGGATAGCGGACAGGATGTGGGATTTTATCATGGCCATCGGAGATGATTGGACCGACGAAGATCTTTTTGAAGCCATCCCAGAAAACGGGTATTCAATAAAAGTCGGACTGGGCGTGACTAAAGCGAAGTACTATCTGCTCAATTATATCGAAGTACGTGAATTTCTAAAGAGTCTGGGAAATCAATAAAGCATTCCGAGTTTATTTCAATTTTTATCGATTCCGCTATTCTTTCCCGCTCCAGCAGTAGGTGCATACTTTTTCTTCGGGCAAATCGATTGCTTCAATCATATCCTGAAGTCTCTGGTATTTCAATGAGGTAAGGTTCAGGTGTTCCCTGATTTTATCTACCATGGCGTTGTATTTGTCCGAATTTTCATCTGCATACGGAGCAACTGCCGCGTTTTCTTTTCCTTCCAATTCCCGGATCGCACGCCGGCCGGCCAGATCGAGTTCCGACCGGGATTGTGAGAAATTCAAAAATTTGCAGGAGTAGATCAAAGGCGGGCAGGCGGGACGCATGTGCACTTCAAGTGCTTCATTATCGTAAAGCCGTTGTATGGTGCCGCGCAATTGCGTCCCCCGAACGATGGAATCTTCACAGAATAATAACCGTTTTTCTTTGATAAATTCACGAATCGGGATGAGTTTCATTTGCGCGACGAGATTCCGGGTCTCCTGATTCTGAGGCATGAAGCTTCGCGGCCACGTGGGGGTATATTTAACAAAGGGCCGACTGTAGGGGATTTTGGCTTGATTTGCATATCCGATTGCATGGGATGTGCCCGAATCCGGTATGCCGGCAACCAGATCGACTTTGACTGTATCTCTTTTTGCAAGATTGGCTCCGCAGCGGTTTCGAACCATCTCCACATTTCTATTTTCATAGTATGAGGCGGGGTAGCCGTAATAAATGTAAAGGAAAGAGCAGATTTGCAGTTTGTTCCCGGGTTTGGCTTTCTGTTCTATCTTATCGGGCTTCAACAGAATGATTTCGGATGGACCCAGTTCGTATTTAAATCGATACCCGAGATTAGGGAAAGCACAGGTTTCCATTGTGATGCAATAACTGCCTTCTTTTTCCCCGATGTTGAGTGATGTCCGGCCGTACCGGTCGCGGGCCGCATAGACGCCTGATTTTGTCAATAGTAAAAGTGTGGACGATCCGGATATCAATTCCTGAGCCCGCCTGATGCCATCCTCAAATGTGGCTTCCTGGCTGATAATGGCTGCGATGAGTTCGGTGGGATTGATCTGTCCGTCACTCATCTCTGAAAAGTGGGTAGAGCGTCTAATAAATGCATCTTTTATCAACTCTTTAGAATTATTGATCTTGCCCACTGTGACGATGGCATAATTGCCGAGATGAGAACTGATCAACAGGGGCTGGTCTTCCATGTCACTGATGCACCCAATACCCATCGTTCCGGACATTTTATAAATATCATCTTCAAATTTTGAGCGGAACTGGGCATTCTCTATATTATGGATGAATCGGATAAAACCATTTTTATTGAGTGTGGCCAATCCTCCGCGCCGTGTGCCGAGGTGGGTATGATAATCTGTCCCATAGAAGAGGTCTTGTGTGCAATCATCCTTTGAAACGACACCAAATAGTCCGCCCATGAAAAATCCCTTTCTGTGTTAGTAGATGCTGTTACTTGTCAATCCGATCGGGACTGCATCGACCAAAGCATTGTGTATCGATAAATTGCGAAAATAAATTCGGTAAAAAATAGCGAAGATAGTTAATAAAGTAAAAAATTTATTTGAAAAGTCAAGACGTTTTATATATAGTGCATATATCTCTTTTTGTCAAAATGGAAAATTATTATTTAAAAAGCGACTGCATGGATTTACTGAAAAAATTTTCATGAACAGAGCGAACCGCCTGTTCGAGCCGGTCTTCCCTGACAATGAAATAGGCCGCCACTTTTGAAGCACCCGATGATATCAGTTCAATGTGGATTCCCTTCTCAATCAGGGATTGGATTACACCGGCGACAATGGATTCCGTTTCAAACAACCCTTCCCCGACAACGGCGACCAGTCCGATATTTTCAACCGGTTCAATGACATCGATTCCGTTTAATTCCATGGACTGAATTTCGCGATGGCTCTGCCGGCAGTCTTTCCGGTCCAGCAAAATATTAATGCAGGTCTGCGAAGTCATGACCGAACGGATATTGATCCGCTTTTCGCTGAGATGAGAAACGAGGGAAGAAAGCAGTCCGACTGCGTGGCCCACGTCCGCACCGTGGAGACGCAGCATGGCGATGTTCCTGTCGAATGTCACGCTTTTAATGACGGTTTCACTGCGGCTGCGTTCCATTCCGATCCAGGTGCCGATGCCTTCGGGATGAAACGTATTTCGAATGACGATAGGAATTTTCCGGTCGAGCAGGGGCTCCACGGTCCTGGAATGGAGAATCGATGCGCCGAAATAGGCGAGTTCCGCAGCTTCGTCGTACGAAAGGCTGCTTAAGAGCCGCCCGTTCTTGACGATTTCCGGAGGACCACTCAGAAAACCGTCCACGTCTTTCCAGATTTCGAGCCGTTCGGCCTCGAGCGCATCGGCGAAAATGGCCGCACTGTAATCCGATCCGCCGCGTCCGAATGTAATCGGAAATCCCTCTTCCGTACTGCCGAAAAATCCGGTGATGACCGGAAGGCTGCCGGACTGGAACAGAGGGTGAAAATAGTCAGGCAGATTTTTTCTTGCTATGTTTTGTCTGACACTTCCCGCTCCGTGCCGGCCGGAGGCGGTTAGTCCGATCCGGTCGGTTTCCACGGCTTGTGCCTTGACGCCGATGCTTGTCAGCAGTCCGGTCATGATGTGCACGGACATACGTTCGCCGAGCGTCAGGATGTGATCACGGGTCTTGGGTGTGGCCTCCTGTGTGTAAGCGATGCCTTTGAGAAGACGCTTCAACAGGGCAATGATTTTCTGAATCTCTTTTTGGGCGGACGACCGGATGCAACTGTCCGGAATGGATTCCTGAATGAGATGTTCGTGGATTTTGCTGATTTCGTTCAGTATCGTGCCAAGCGCTTCCTCGTTGTTCAATGCCTGATCGACTGCTTCGATCAGGCGGTTGGTGATTCCGCCTATGGCCGAGAGTACCACAACCCGCCTCGAAAAACTGTTTGTTTTGATGATTTCAGCGATGTGCTTCAGTGACTCCGGATCTTTCAAGGACGACCCGCCGAATTTCATGACGATCAATGTCTGTCTCCTTACTTGTTCTACAAAATCCTTTAAAAATTGTCATTTCGAACGAAGGGAGAAATCTTATAGGTCATCGTAACTCCAATATTTCTCTTGCGATATTCTATAATGTTTTTAATAGAGAATCGGGATCGAAATGATATCGGTGGAGTGTCATGCTCGATACTTGTTCCGTACTTGACCGTGGATATTATATCGGGATCTCCTGTTTTTCGGTTTTAATACCGTTATGACACCCCTATAGTCCCCTCGAGGGGACAGAGATAAATGAAACATAACAATCACATGTTTGAATTTTGTACAATTATAATATTCCCCGTGTAATGCGTTCCTGATTCATAGGGAGGTGAATTATTTTCGGCAGTTTACCCCACAATGCTACTCTATCTTGAAAGACAGCCATGGCGCTATGGATTTCATCCAATTCCTCGAGGAGCCCAAAGCAATCCTGCAAATCGTTTTGACTTTTAATCCGGTTGCCCAGTGCGGTCGCGGCAGCATCTGCCAAAATAACATTATCAGAAATCACCACGGCCGCATCGGCTTTGCCGTAACTGAACGAGTGGCCCACTGTTCCGGACGATGTGCAGATGCCGAGAGGCTTTTCCGATGGGGCGATGAGAAAGGCCAGATCCCGGATCTGTGAATTTCCCGCGTAAATACCGACTGTCACCGGTTCCCGAACCTGCAGTGCGATATCTCCGCCATTGTCCACCACGGCTTCTTCTGCGCCTGCTTCGATCATGACGTTCAAGCTTTCCAGTGCAAAGGTACCTGCGACCGAGGCCATCGGTCCGACACCGGCTTTGGCGCTTTCCGAGCACATCCTTAAAATAATTCCGTCTGCTCCCGGGATTGGCTCATGAGGCGCATGCGTTGTTGAAAATTCAGGATCTTTCCGGATGTAGTCCTCTAAAATCTTCCGGCACTGCAACAGCCTCTCTTCGCCTGCCCGGATGTATTTCTCCTCGCAGAGAATGGTTACAATCGTTTCTTTGTGTTCGAAATGTTTTCTTGTCCAGCGCATGTCAAAAAAAAACCCACGATCTTGATTTTCGCGGGATTTTGTAAGGTTGTCTTTTAATTATTATTCAGACGCATTCAACTCGATCCCGTGATTCTACGGGTTTTCTTCATCATCATTGTATTGTTGCATGTTGAACGCATTTTGTTATCCTTTTTGAGTGAAT
>CAZTZL010000036.1:0-30191 GCA_964617625.1 uncultured bacterium | reverse complement strand
GGATTGGTGCCGATGCCGATTTCGGCGATGTTTCTGCCCTCCCGTCCGAAGGGGCGAAGCTGGGCGCGGATTTTATCGGCTTCTTCACCGCCTGTAATCCGGACGGCGTATCCGTTCTTGACTGATATTTTCACCGGTTCTTTGATGAGTCCGACTCCGGGGAATGAACCATCGACAACCAGCATGCCGTTTGCCGATTCCTGCACCGGCGCTGTGCAGGCCTCTCCCGCGGGAAGGTTGCAGAATTGTCCCGGTTCGTGAATGATACCTGTTTCCGGGTATCCCCGCATGCGGGCAATCGAAAAGGTGAGATCGGTTCCCGCGGATGTGGTCAGATGTACATCCTGCCCGATGGTCAGAATATCGGCTAATTTACGGCTTTTATTCATGATTTCTTTGTAATTTCCTGTCAGGGTTCTTTCCAGACATTCAGCTTTGATACCGGGAAGGCTGGCGATTCGTGCTCCGTGATGAGAGGCGTTGCGCCGGGCTTTGGTATGGGAGAGTGAATTGCTTGTAATAAGCAAGATTACTTGGCATTCGGACATCAATGCGCCGATGGTTCCGGGGAGTTCGAATCCATTACCGGAGACTTCGGGAATGCAGAGAAAAACAGGTTTGCCGCTGATTTTTTTTGCCTGGTTGTGAAAAAGCTGACCGAGTTCCATCAGGGGTTCGTCAGTCAAAATCAATGTGGTTTCATTTGGCTGAACGTTTAAACAGTCTTTCAAAGCGGAGCGAATCGCAGTCTGGATCGTAGCCATGAACGAACCTTATATCATTGGAGTCTCGCCCAAGATGGAAAAAGTTTTATCTTTCTTAGGACGGTCATCCGTTGCTTTTTCGATCCCCTGCAATTTAAAGCGGGGGATTTCATTCGGGTATTATTGCGGTGTTACGGGAATGTCAATACATTGTGTGATATAAATCTGTTTGAACAGATAAAACTCTCTCCCGTTTGCTGTCAACCTTTGGTATTATAGAAATATTGAATAACAGTACCAATTTCAAGATAACAAAGTACAAATAAAATTCAATTACCAAATTCCAAATTAAATTAAAATAACAAACAGTTCAGTTGCTTTACTGCCAGATTGGAATGCACAACCGGTTTTACTTTCTTCCATTTCTGATTGGAACATATATTAACATAAAGAATGTGATTGCAAAAACGACCAAACTGAGCCATGGAGATGTGAACGGCGCGAGTTGTGTGAGCGAGAAATTGCTTTTGCTCACATTCAACCCCAACACCACGAAAGCCAGAATTACAGCCATCAGGGATTCGCCGGCGATAAAACCGGATGCGAGCAGAACGCCTGTATTGTCGACCTTCTGTTTTTGCTTCTCATTGAATTTCTTTTTTTCTACGATTCTGGTCACAACCCATTTGACGATACCTCCAACGAAAATGGCTCCTGTCGAATAAAATGGCAGGTACATTCCGACTGCAATGAGCATGGGTGAGGGCGCGTTGATAAGTATCAGTGCAATGGCAAAAATGACTCCGGAGATAACCAGAGGCCAGGCCATCTGACCTCCGACAATGCCCTGGGACAACATGGCCATCAGGCCTGCCTGGGGTGCAGGAAGGGTTTCACTTCCAATAACGTAGACCTTGTCCATCACGGCAATGAATGGCATAATAACGATAGCCGCCAGAACGACACCGATCAATTCGCCTATTTCCATTTTCCACGGAGTGCCGCCCAGGATATATCCTACTTTCAAATCCTGAATCATGTCCCCGCCGATGGAGGCGGCACAACAGATGACGCCTGCAACGCCAAGTACGGCAGCGACTCCCTTGGGGCCAGTAACGCCAATTGCTACCATCAATACTGCGGAGATAAGAAGCGTGCTCATCGTCAAGCCGCTGATCGGACTGTTCGATCCTCCTACTAGCCCAACCAAATATCCCGCCACGGCCGTAAAGAGAAATCCAATCACTAAAAGCACGATAGTGAGTACCAGAGAACCTAAAACCGATCCGCTGAAATACTGATAAAGGATGTACTGGGGAATTGCAAGGATCAATATTGCAATAAAAATCTTTTTGAAATCGAGATCCACTTCCAGCCGGGAAACAGGGCCGGTATGGAGTTTCAGTTTCTTTAAATCACTCAGAGCTTTTGATATTCCCTGTGTTAGAGAGGTGCGAAGTTTAAACAGGGTGTAAAAAGCAGCGACGATCATCGTTCCCACCGCAAAAGGCCGAATCTGGTTGAACCAGACTTCGCGGCTGATTGCGTACCAGCTGTTTCCACTTTCAGCCAGTTGGGTCAGTTCCGGGCTAAGAAAGATGGCCAGAGGAACCAGGAGAAAGTGACCGATTACTGCACCCGCAAAAAGAACGGCAGAAATTTGGTATCCAACGATATAGCCAACACCTATTAGAAGAGGCGAAGCAGAAGGACTCTGAACGAGAATGCCACCATTGTGTACTCTTTCCGTATTCAGAATTTGAATTTTGGACTGTGCAAAATGGATAAAATAATTGATATTTTCACGGATGAAAATGATCCCATTGCTGTTTTTAAAGATTTCAATCAATCCGGCCAGTCCCATACCCCCAAAAACGTAACTGGCACCCGTGCTTCCGCTTTGTCCGGCTTTTACGATTTCAGAGGCAGCCCGGCTCTCGGGAAAGGGAAGCTGGACTTCTTCAACCAGGGTACGCCTTAGTACGATGACAAAAAGCACTCCGAGGACACCACCGATGAGCATAATAATGGCACCCTGAAGCAGGTGGCTGGGCGACCAAAGTGTATCCCAGAGCCGTTCGCCATTTGAGAATCTTACGAGAACAAATGCAGGAATCGTGAATATGGCTCCTGCCACCAGCGCTTCCCCGACGGAAGCAGTTGTTCTGGCAATGTTTTCTTCCAGAATGGTGCCTTTGAAAATGCGCAGCACAGCCATGGCAACGACCGCGGCTGGAAATGTTGCCGAAACAGTCAATCCTGCCTTCATACCAAGATACGCATTGGCGGCCCCTAAAATAATCGCAAGTAATAAGCCCACGAGAACAGCCCGAAGAGTCAGTTCCGGCATGATCTTGTTTGCAGGAATATAAGGTTTAAATTCTTCCTTTGGTTTGGATGGCGTTTTTGGTGACGGCATGAATTGCTCCTTCTTGGGTAAAAATAGTTGAATTTAATGCGGGACAAACGTTTTGTAACATAAATTGAAATTCGGTAAAAGTCAAGTAAAAATTCAAATTGAGCTTTCAGGTAATGTATTAAAACTTATGGTGGCAAGACTAAGAATGCTGAAATAACATGGAATACATTTTAAATGAAATAGTTTTTGACCGCATCGTAGATAAATTTGATGCTGAAAAAAAGCAATGAAACTCCGCATACTGCGAAAATAATTTTCTGAAACTTGGCTCCGAAGAATCTGCCGCCTTTAAATGAGAGTATCGAAAGAAATGAGTACCAGATAAAATCACACAGCCAGTGGAGCACCGCAAAAATTAAAAATCCAATAAAGCCGAATTTGACGGATCGGAGAATCAGGGTCACACCAATAGTTGCCCACCAGATGAGAAAATAGGGATTGCCGGCAGTTAGCAGGATACCTGCAACAACGGGATGATGAGAATTTTTTGAGGAATGCAGATCGATTCGATGAATTCCTTTCAATAGATCAATTGCCATGAAAATAAGAAATCCTCCACCCAATATTCCAATAGCAGTTTTCACATATGGATAATTGAAGACAAATCCAAATCCCAAAAATAAGAGAATCATGAGCGGGAATTCGAACAGTCCGTGTCCGATGGCGATGAACGATCCGGCTTTAGGCGATTCACTGCCTTCACCGATGGTTACAGCCGTCATTGGACCGGGAGCCATAACCCCTGTAAGAGAAATGAAAAGGGCTACAAAAAGAAAATGAATATATTCAGCCATCGTTTGCAGTTCCGATTTTCTGCGGGGAAATCCTGTGTAAATATCCGCTATTTTTATCCATTAAAAGTTATTTAGACTATACAAAAAAGGGCGGAAAATGTTCCGCCCTTTTGGTTTGAAATACAAACTGATTACTTACATATTGAGAATGACATCAGCAGATGCACCCAATGTACCCCATGTACTGTTGAAAATCATCTGGGGGCCAGTGCACCAGAATGTGTTGTTCAGCATCAGGTTGATCGTGAGTTTTCCAAGATCTACGCCAAGGCCGGAAGCAAAGACATAATTGCCACCGATTCCGATTCCCGCAACGGTATTCTCGTCTGTGTCGTTGTTTTTCCCCGCGACAGTTTCATCCACGGTTTTGGCGGAACTGTAGAGATTGATGTTCCGCTGTATGCCAAAGCGGAGTTTTACACATTTAACCTCGGCTTCGATGCCGATCCGCAATCTTGGGCCGCCGAGAGCCATTTCGGTATCGGTATCTTCCTGTTCTGCTCCGGACATGTTATTTTTATTTGATGATTTGCTGTATCCAAATCCGCAACCCAGTCCGTATACCAGCATTGCTTTGGGGCCGTTTTCGGATTTGCCGGCGATCATTTTGTTGTTGAAAAAGAGCAGGTTTGCATCAAGGAACATGAGGGATTGTTCCCAGTCTTCCTGTTTCACATTGTTGGCCGTATACTCGCCGGTTGCTTTACCCATAACCAGCATGGCGTTTCCGTACATGTTATTAAAAATGAAGAAGTCCGCGGGTTTACGAAGCGCTGCCCCAAAACCATATCCGGATTCATGGCCTGTTCCTTCGTTGGTGATCCCGTTGGTATACTCATAATTTCCATAGAGCTTGCCGGCTATCAGACTGTTAATTGCACCCGGTCCCGACATAAAAGCGACGCATAATGCCATTTCCTGTTTGCCTGAATCAAAACCATAAACCACATCAATCCCGATATTGGAGTATTTGTTGGTTACTTCGGATTTGACTTCGGGAGAATCATTATTGTTCATTGTTTCTGTTTCACTGACAGTACCGAATCGAAGACCAAGCTTTAAAGCCGATGTCGGGCCCATGCTCTTGTAGATGTTGAAAAAATAATCCTGCAGGTTAAGAGAAACGCCAGATTGTTGTTTCATGTTCCGGACAATACTGTATCTTGGTTCCTGACCTCCGTAAAATCCCCATTTTTCTCCTTTTTTGCCGGTAATTAAAAGATAATCCGGAGAACCACCCTGAATGTCTTCAAATCTTACAATGCTCCAGTCGTTTACGCGCTGTGGAAAAAGATCGATGCTGGAATCGTCATCCGGGAGCATTGCAGCTTCACCACCCATTGTTGCCACACGGTTCTGGGTGGCAAAAAGACTGCCAGCACAGAACACAATTAATGCCAAGATAAAAAATCGTTTCATCTTCTCCTCCTTCGTTATTTAATTTTTAATGGGATGAATGGTTGATGTTTTTAATATATATTATTTTTTATATCAAATGCAATGGTTTTTTAAAAAAAAAGTCTTTTAATAAAAATTCAAGCGATTGAAACCTGCTAACTGTTTGTTCGGTTAAAAACAGGTAAACAATTTCTTCTTGACAACAAATAGAAATCATTGTATTTTAAACTAAATCCTACAGAGAGAATATTTATGTTAAAACGAATTATCCCCCTTTTTTTTATTACGCTCTTTCTTGTGAAGTGTGCCTATTTCAACACATTTTATAATGCTGAACGGTATTATAAAAATGCATACAGAGAAACCAAGAAAAATCGGACCGATAAAATAACCGGTTCGGAAAGATCGAATTACCAGAAATCTGTTGAGAAATCGCAGAAGCTAATTGAATACTATCCCGACAGCAAATATGTGGATGATGCGCTTCTGTTGATGGGAAAGGCCTATTATCAACAGCATGACTATCTCAAAGCGGAGCGAAGGTTAATTGAACTCACTGAGAATTATCCAAATAGCACACTGATTCCGGAAGCCATGCTCTATCTGGCGAAAACACATGTGGCACTGGAACTTTTCGAACAGGCCGAAGATGAATTCAAGAAATTATCCAAAGCTTCGATATCCAAAGAATTGAAAAGCGAAACCTATTTTTATCTTGGCAAACTTTATGACAGGAGGTCATTCTTCCAGAAGTCGATGGATGCCTATCAGGAGGCGATCAAATCGGCAAGCGAGGAATTTAAAGCGGAAGCCCTTTTTGCACTTGGTGTATGTTGTGATACACTCGGGATTTTCGATCAGGCATCCGAAGCTTTTGAAAAAGTGCAAGATTATAATCCTTCCCTGGAACTGCAGTTTGAATCTCAACTGCGTTATGCGCAATCCTTGAAGAGGGAAGGCAAAGTCGATCTGGCGATAAGGACTCTGGAAGATCTGCTTGGTATGGAAACCGACAAGAACCGGCTTCCGATTATTCGATTGGAAATTGCTGACTGTTTGACCCGGAAAGGGGATATCGATGGAGCTATTATTTCATATCAGGATGTGACAAAGGATTTTCCAAAAACGGTCCATTCTGCAAAAGCGTATTACATATTGGGGAAACTATTAGAATCAAAACGCCGGGATTACAGCCGGGCACTTGAACAGTTCAATCAAGTGAAGAAAGAATATGCACGATCGGAATATGCCGATTCTTCGGAGATAAAAGCGCGCGGCATTATGCGGATGCAGGCTCTTGAACAGGTGATCCTTATGGCACAGAAAGGGCAAAGCGGAGATGTTATGGTCGTGGAAACGGAGAAAGCCAATGAAGACACACTGTCCGCTGAGTATATTTATGCCGTAATGGATACAATTTCGAACGATTCGCTGCGGACTGTTTTTCTTGCGCAGCTTTGGGGAAAAGCATTTGTGGATTCGATTCTCACCGATCCGGAGGTTTATAAACAGCAGAAGGAAAGGGAGAGACTGTATCGAGTTGAGGAAGATAAAGATAAAGAAGAAGCAAGCCTTGTCGATTGGGCAAAATGGATTCAGGATGGCAAAATGCCGAGTTATTCGGATTTGGAGGAAGAACTGCTTGCACTGAAATCCAGGATTAAAAAATCGGACACGGCAGGTCTTGCAGAAAATCCGGAGTTGAAAGCATTCAAAGTTGAGGAAGTTGACAAGAACCGTTTTCTGTTGGCGGAGCTTTACTGGTTTCGTTTTTCACTGTTCGATTCGGCTTTTGCCCAATACCGATCTATTGTGGATGAATATCCAAAAAGCCGCTATGCAGCCAGATCATTATACAATCTCGGATATCTGGCAAATGAAATCTATCAAGATTCTCTTTTGGCAGATTCCCTTAATCGAAAATTGATATTGACATATCCTCAATCCACTGTGGCCAAAACAGTACGGCGGCAGCTGAATCTATCTGATGTGCAAACGCAGGGCGATTCTGTTGAAGATGAATTTGAAAAGGCCGAGAAAATACTATTTGAGCAGAAGAACCCGGACGAAGCATACAATGTTTATCAGTCTATCTGGGAGAAATATCCTGAATCGGATTGGGCAGCAAGGGCACTTTATTCCATGGGATGGATATGTGAGTTCCGATTGGACTCGCTTCAACTGGCATTTGTTTTATATGACAGCTTGATGCAGAATTATCCTGAATCCGTTTATGCGAAAAGAGTGCAATCCAAAGTACAGGCTGTGCAATCAGCAGAACAGGAAAAGCAAAGAAATGGAAAAGAAGTAAAAGAGTCCGGAGAAGAATCGATTACGCTGAAACAGCCGGTGCTTTACGATTCAATTTCTGATAGTGCCGTTGCAGATACTTCAGGTGGCTTGTCTCTTCAATCCATTCCCTATGACACATTGTCTGGCCAGGCTGCGCAAGGAGATTCAACAATCCAGAATCATCCAGGCCAACATAAAAAACAGATTAAAATTGAACCTGAACTTATAAAAGAAAATAGTCGAGAAAAAAGTCAGGAGGAAGCCGGGCCTCCAGATGATTTAATGGCAGATTAAATCGATATTTTACAGCAAACACTTTTCAAAAATAATTCATTCTTTATAACAATGGAGTATCGGGTGATCCAGGGACAATTTCTGGTTATCGATCAGATAGAAATCGCACATAATATGTATCGCATCACCATCGAATCTGATGTTATTGCCCGGGGAAGCCAGCCCGGGCAATTTGTTCAGTTACGTATCAATGAGGGTATTGATCCTTTATTGAGAAGACCGTTCAGTATCCATCGCGTACATCGGGACAAGAAAACCCTGGATCTCTTTTACAAAGTTGTCGGCCACGGGACTGATTTGATGCGATCATTTAAAAAAGGGAATACTGTTGATCTGCTGGGGCCGCTGGGAAAAGGATTTGTGATCGACCGCAATTTTCAGCAGGCCATTGTTGTCGCGGGAGGAATGGGAAGCGCTCCGATGTTTTTTCTGATTGATGAATTGCTATGTGCCGGGAAAAAAGTCACCCTGTACTGGGGAGTGAAAAATAAAGATGAAATATATTGCATCCCAGAATTTAAAAAAGCCAATGTTGAGGTTTGTGTTACAACAGAGGACGGCTCCATGGGACATAAAGGTATAATTACCGATCTGTTTGAATCTTCAATTCATATCCATAAAAATAAAGATTCAATCAGAGGTTTTATCTGTGGTCCGAAAGGTATGATTCGGGCAATGCAGAAGATCGCTGAAAAAACCGGTTATCTGTGGCAGGTTTCCCTGGAAGAACGAATGGCCTGCGGGATGGGGGTGTGTATGGGGTGCAGTGTTAAAATGAAGAACGGGACAAATAAAATGGTGTGTTCGGACGGTCCTGTCTTTGATCTTTCAGAGGTGTTGTTCGATGGCTGATCTTTCCGTTCAAATTGGCTCCTTGAAATTAAAAAATCCGGTACTGACGGCGTCCGGGACGTTCGGATATGGAACCGAATATTGTGATTTAATGGATGTGAATCAGCTCGGAGCCGTTATCACGAAAACAATCACACCGGAACCAAGAGATGGAAATCCCATGCCGCGAATTGCGGAAACTCCCGGAGGTGTGCTCAATTCCATTGGTTTGGCGAATGTCGGTGTAGATTGTTTTATACAGGAAAAACTGCCGCTGCTAAAATCCCTTCACACAAGCCTGATTGTAAACGTGGCCGGGAGTACGGTTGACGAATATAAAAGGGTCGTGGAACGGCTGAATGAACAGGACCGTATTGACGGATTCGAAGTCAATATTTCCTGTCCCAACGTCGAACAGGGGGGATTGGCTTTCGGTACAGATCCCTCCATTACGAAAAAAATCGTCAAAAAGATCAAGGAAGTGACCCGGAAAACAATCATTGTCAAACTGACTCCTAATGTTACTGATATTATTACGATAGCCAAAGCTGCTGTGGACGGCGGCGCGGATAGTTTGTCCCTTATTAATACCGTGCTGGGGATGGGAGTCGATATTCAAACACGAAAACAGCTGCTCGGCCGCGGTATCGGCGGATTGTCCGGTCCGGCCATTAAACCGATTGCTCTGGCAAAAGTTTATCAGGTTGTCCGGGCAGTCCGGGTTCCGGTAATCGGTATTGGAGGGATCATGTCGGCTGCGGACGCACTTGAATTTATTATCGCCGGCGCCACAGCTGTCCAGGTCGGGACTCTGACTTTTGTCGAACCGGACGGCGCATTGAAGGTAATCCGGGGCATCGAAGATTTTTGCCAGAAGAATCAGATTGAAAAGATAACAGACCTTGCCGGATCATTGGAAGAATAGCGGTCTCATGGCAAAAACAAAAATCCTTCCGGTGATTCGATCCCGGAGAAGCGTTCGAAGGTTCAGTTCACAGCCGGTTGAACGCGAGAAAATTTTGACCTGTATCGAAGCGGCTCGATTAGCACCTTCTGCAGAGAATATCCAGCCCTGGCGATTCCTTGTCATAGATGATCCTGATATAAAAACTGCTTTTGGCGATGCGGTTTTCAATGGTATATACCGGCATACGCGGTGGGCGTTGAAAGCGCCGGTAATTGTCGTTCTTCTTGCCCGGCCGGATATCTTTGCCAATCGAATCGGCGGATTCATACAAAAGATTCCGTTTTATCTAATCGACCTTGGGATTTCCGGAGAACATTTCGCACTCCAGGCGCAGGACTTAGGTTTGGGGACATGCTGGATCGGATGGTTCGATGTTAGAAAAACGAGGCAATTTTTTAAACTCCCCAAATCCATCAAGGTCTGTCAGCTCATGGCATTGGGATATCCCGAAGAGGGATGGAAGGCGAAATCCCACCATCGGAAACCACTCGACGATCTTGTCCGTTTTAACCGATGGGATTAAATTATAAAAATATCTTTCACCAAACAAGAGGAGGGAAGGAATATGTCTGCAAAACGCCTCATTCTCAGCACGCTTTTAGGAGTACTGGCAGGGATTGTCTGTTATCTTTTATCTAAGGGAAATATGACTTACACATCAGGAATGATTGCCGGAGTCATTCTGAATCGTACCTTGATCGGGTTTGTTATCGGTATTTCCGGATGGAAAAAGACGGCATACTGGCTGCATGGAATAATCATTGGACTGATTGTAACGTCTTTAATGGCTGTATATGCCTCTCTGCAAGGTGCGGTTATGCTTCTGGTGGCCGGTGCGGTGTATGGTCTTCTCATTGAGTTGATCGTGACTAAATTATTCAAAGCGCCGAAATAACTAGAAAAAGATTTCGGATCGTTTCATTTCAGTCACAGGGGTCTTGTTTTAATCGGGACCCCTTTTTTTAGGTAAAGGTTTTTCTTGATTTTTAGCGATTTCTTTTATATGTTTATCTCGCTTAAGTCATTGTTATCGCGTGGAGATATTTCCGTTTGAAAAAATATCTATATCAAGTTTTCCTGCTTCTTTTCTTTTTTCTGAATCAGATTCGCGCACAAGTGGTTTATCTTCCTCTTGATCATTGGGCGTACGATTTTTTGGAGAGAATGGAAACGCGGCAAATACTCACCGGATTAAGGGAGGGAAGCCGTCCGTTTACACGGGAACAGATCGCAGGATTCGTATTAGAGGTTGATCGATACAAAAATAATCATCAGAGCGAATTATCACGAACAGAGGAAGAGATTCTTGAACGGTTGAAAGGCGAGTTCTGGCATGAATTGCAGGGGAAGGATATTTCTGTTCGTGAGAGCGAACGGGAACCGCATTTCTATGCTTGGTCTAATAAAACGGGTTCTGTTTACTTTGATATTTTAAGCGGAGGAGGTTCCCGATTTAGATTCGGGGAAGCCGATCCAGAAGAGAAACGGGTTTACTCTGCCTTTTACGGCGGCATTCTCAGGGGGACAGTATGGGGACTGACTTTCTATTCGGACAACCGTATATTCACGGAATGGGGAAGCCGAAAATACAACCAGCATTACAATGCCTCGGAAGGGTATCCGATCGGTGTCAACAGTGACAGCAGCCGCGGGACGTGGGACGCTTCGGTCAGTTATCTTGGATGGTCCTGGAAAGGCTTAAGGTTTCAGTTCGGGAGGGACCGCGTCAAATGGGGGCCGGCTTATTGGGGTGGACTGCTTTTATCGGGGCTGGCTCCCGATTATGATCTGTTTAAAATTTCGGCGGTTATCGGTTCTTCTGTTTTTACCTGGTTGCATGGAGAATTGCGAAGTGATTTCTCGCACAAATGGTTTTCTGCACACCGGCTGGAAATGTCCGTTGTCCGCGGTGTCGATATCGGACTTCACGAATTGGTGATTTACGGGAACCGTGGTTTGGAGGTGGCTTATCTCAATCCTGTTATTCCCTACCTTGTTGCGGAGCATACTCTCGGAGACAGAGACAATGTGAGCCTCGGATTCGATTTTTCGATTTGCAGGATTCGGAATTTTAAATTCTACGGAGAGGTTTTTGTGGACGATTTGTTTGAACCGTGGGAAGTATTCTCTGATTTTTGGGGCAACAAGCTGGCTTTTACTCTTGGCGGGTACTGGGTGAACCCTTTCAGTCTGGAAAACACCGGTGTCCGGTGCGAATACACGCGAATCGAACCATATGTATATACGCACGAAGACTCGGTCAATGTTTACGAACATTATAATTCGGGTTTGGGACATTTCCTGCAACCCAACTCGGACGGCCTGTTTTTTCTTGCCGAATATCGCCCGTGCCTTTCATTCAAAACAGCTTGTGAATTCAGATCCATGCGGCACGGAGAAGGCAATCGAAGAATGCCGCACCGGGAAGAGGATGGAACGGAAAAAATATTTTTGAAGGGTGTTGTTGAGCATCAATACAGCACGGGACTTTTTTTTGAATGGGAAATCATCAGGGACCTGCGGTGGCGGACAGAATTATCCAGAGTCTGGACGCAACATTATCAGAATATTCAGAACGATCATCGGGTATGGAACGAGTGGTTGTTTTCTTTATACGCAAACTGGTAATATTGGCAGTGGAGGCAATCGAATGGAAAAAATCCAGTATATCGATCCGACATCTGAAATAGGGGACGGCACTGAAATCGGGCATTTTGTTGTTATTGAAAAAGGAGTTACTATTGGTGAATCCTGCGTTATTGGTTCGAATGTCGTTGTTCATGCGGGAACGAGAATCGGCAGGGGTGTGCGAGTTGATGACAATACAGTAATTGGTAAATCTCCGATGCGCGCCAAGCGTTCCATATTTAAAACAGAGAAAAATCTCGAGCCGGCTCAAATCGGCGACTTCTGTCTCATTGGTGCCCAGGTGATACTATATCAGGGGTGTTATATCGGTTCTCATGTTTTAATTGCCGACAGTGCCGCAGTTCGTGAAAATGTAAGTGTCGGGGAATATACAATTGTTGGCAGAGGTGTTACCATTGAAAACTTGACTAAAGTCGGGAAAAAGTGCAAGCTTGAAACAGGATCGTATATTACAGCTTATTCCGAAATCGAGGATTACTGTTTTATCGCTCCGATGGTGACGACGACAAACGACAATTATCTTGGCAGGACAGAAGAGCGGTTCAAACATTTCAAGGGTGTCCATGTCAAGCTGGGGGGAAGGATCGGGGCGAATGCCACAATCCTGCCCGGCAAGACAATAGGCAAAGATGCTGTCGTAGGAGCGGGGGCCGTAGTTACGAAGGATGTCCCGGACCGCAGGGTGGTTATCGGAGCACCGGCCAAGGATTTCGGAGAAACTCCGGAATCCCAGCTTCTTGAAAATCAGGGTTGGGATTGATTGCGATTTTTATATTCGTATCGTATTTGCATATCTGTATTTGTCCTGATCATATTAATTAAGAGAAATCCATGAAAAAGATTGTTACTGTGGTAGGCGCAAGACCCCAATTCATTAAAGCAGCGCCGGTCAGCCGCGCATTGAAGAAACCGATACAGGAGATTATTGTTCACACAGGGCAGCATTACGACGAGAATATGTCCCGCATTTTTTTTGATGAACTTGGCCTTCCGCGACCGAAATATGATCTGGAAGTAGGATCCGGGCCGCACGGACATCAAACAGGTCTCATTCTGGAACGGATTGAGGAAGTTATTTTGAAAGAGAAGCCTCAGCTCGTTCTTGTATACGGCGATACCAATTCAACCCTGGCCGGAGCCCTTGCCGCGGTTAAATTACATATCCCCATCGCACATATCGAAGCCGGTTTACGGAGTTATAACCAGGATATGCCCGAGGAAATCAATCGTGTTCTCACGGATCGCTGTGCAAATCTGCTGTTTTGTCCGACCGAAACGGCCGTTAGAAATCTTAAAAAAGAGGGAATCGTAGAAGGAGTATATAATACCGGTGACGTGATGTACGATGCAGCACTTTTATTCGCGGATGCTGCAGAACAGAAATCCGATATTTTAAATCGATATCGGTTGTCTCCCAAATCCTATTATCTTTGTACGGTTCATCGAGCGAGCAATACGGATGAGAAACAAAATTTACAAAAAATTATAAAAGCGTTAATCCAACTAGATGAACCTGTATTGTTTCCTGTTCATCCCCGCGCGCGAAAGTTTTTAGGAGAATATGGATTGATCCATTCTATAAGTAAATCAAACAATATCGTTCTGACAAATCCTGTCAGTTTTCTGGATATGATACAATTGGAGAAAAACGCTAAAATGATATTGACAGATTCAGGCGGCGTGCAAAAAGAAGCCTATTTTTATAGAGTTCCATGTGTTACATTGAGAAACGAAACGGAATGGGTAGAAACAGTAATGGATGGATGGAATAGTCTTGCGGGGACTGATGTGGAAAAAATTATTCAAGCTGTAAGGACATTCATACCAAAAGAATCCAAAAATAATCCTTATGGAAATGGGAATGCAAGTCAAACGATAAATGATTTTATTTTAAAACAATTATCGAAAAAATAATTTTTTTACTTGACTTGCAGATATTTAGATGATATATTTCAATTCGAAGAAATGTTAGCAATATCTTTTAGGGGAGGTATAAATGGACCCAAAATTACAAAAAAGTCTCACAGACTGTGATAAATTGATCCCCTTTTTAAAGGTTGTTTCCAATATAACACGACTTAAAATTTTCTGCATATTAAAGGTAGAAGAACGTCGAGTAGGCGATATTCAGAAAATGTTAGGTGCAAAACAATCCTACATTTCGCAACAACTGAAATATCTAAAAACACGAAAATATCTGGCCAGCAGACGGGAAGGAACCCAAATTTACTATCGCTTGATCGATTCGAAAATACCTCAGATATTAAAAACACTCTATGACTTTCTGGATTAATTATCTCTTCATAAAATCAATTAGAACTGTTCTGTCGATTTTTTGTATATCTTCTGTTTTCTGATTTTATAGAATTCAGTTGTTATAAATTTTTTATTTACCCGTTTCAAAAAACGAAACGGGTAATTTTTATACATTGGGTCATCTATGGCTGTAAAAAATAATAGAATATAGAATATGGCAAAGTGGCTTAAATCAGGCCAAATATAAATTGATCCGGCGTATCAATTACGTCCGATTTTATATTTTTCTATGTATTTGATTATATTAATTATATAATCTCTGGTCTTATTGAAAAATAAGGACAAACAGAAAAGGCATGAATATTGCATTTAGCACGTCTTGATTATTTTTAATTAGATATTGACAATCAATTCTATTTTTATTATGCTATATATCAGTTGATAAGTTAGTACAAAATTTGCTTTAAGGGGAACCATGTGAAAAAGAATTTTGTTTTACTTCTTTTTGTCTATATTTGTGTCTGCCTTCCCGTTTCTGTCTATGGAACCGATATTACTTTAGCTGTCTTAAATTTTGAGAACAATAGTTTATTCAGTGCCCAGGATTATAATGCATTATCCAAAGGATTGGCCGAAATCATGATTACGGAATTGAGTCAGATTCAATCCATTCATATAGTTGAGAGAAGAAAACTTCAATCTTTATTGGATGAGTTAAAACTTTCACAGGCAGGATTGATCGAGACCGAAAGCAGTATTCAAGCAGGCAAGATGCTTGGAGCGCAACATTTGGTTTTCGGTGGATTTATTGTTACCCTGGATGACAAGATAAGAATTGATGTGCGTATTGTTAATGTCGAATCGGGTGTGACAGTAAAAGCCGATCAAATCACGGGGAATACAAAACAGATACTTTCACTGATTGAGAAACTGAGTAAAAAAATTGTGAAGGATTTGGATGTCCATATTACCAACCAGGAAAATAAATTGTTAAGTAAGAATCAAAAAATAGATCTGGAAGCCATGCTTCACTTTTCTCAAGCTCTGGAATATGAAGATAGTGGCAATTTGAAAATGGCATATGAAAATTATCAAAAGGCCATTCAAATCGAACCTGATTTTTTACAGGCAAAAAAAAATCTTGACAGATTAGAACCCGCTAAAGACGAATGAAAAGTACTTTATGAAGACCAAAAATAATTTATTAGATAATATTAAGCCTTCTGATCGAAGGAGGATGGTTTGATGAAACGGATACAACCAATTTTTTTACTGTTTATATTATTATTACTCAATATTAAATGCTCCACGAATCGATACGGCGCAGCAGAAGATTTTTTAAAACAAAAAGAATACAACCAGGCAATTCGTGCTTATCTTCAACTGCTTCAACCCCACATGAGGGGAAATAAACGGTATATTTATTATGACAAGGAAGCGGTGACAGGTGTTGGCGTCGTATACTGGCACATGCAGAATTACCGTGTTTCCACCAAAATCCTGCATACAATCTGGCAAAAAGATCCCACATACGGAAAGGCATTGTTCTATTTAGGTTTGTCATTGGAAGGTCTTGGCAGGGAAGATCAGGCGATTAAAGCATATAAAAAATATACTTCAGTTTTAAAAGATGATCTCTATCGGGAAGCTTTGATTGGCCGGTTGGATTGGCTGGCACGAAAACAGATTGTACGGGAAATACAGCAGGCATTGAAAAATGAGAGCAAACTGGAAATCAGCGACTTTCCCGAACGAAGTGTTACAGTTTTAAGTTTTCTCAGTTTGAGCGAAGATTCACAGTGGGAACCTCTTCGAAAAGGACTGGCAGAAATGATCATTACGGATCTTGCTCAGATTGAGGAACTGACGGTGGTGGAAAGAATCCGGTTAAACATGCTCATGGATGAAATCCATTTGACTTCAACAAGTTTGATCGATGAAAAAACAGCACCTCGTATCGGAAAACTGTTGGGCGCAAGATATATGATCAAGGGATCATATATGGTCACGCCTGACTTGAAAATGACACTGGATGCGAATATATTTAAAATTGATGAAATTTTTGCTCCCAACAACATGAATTTTGAAGGTAACCTTTCACGTCTTTTTAAGATGGAGAAAGAACTTGTCTTACGCATACTGGATTATTTCAGGATCAGCTTAAATCCGGCGGATCGCAAGCGAATTCTCATTATACCCACGGAGAATATGTTGGCCTTTATGAATTATTGCTGGGGATTGGATGCCGAGGACAAAGGGAATTATAAAAAAGCGAAAGAGAATTATGAACGTGCCTTGAAATATGACCCGAATTTTCAAATCGTAAAAGATAAGCTTATTTCAGAAGAAGTCTGGGACGCGACACACAATCAAAATCTAATACGTGTTGACCAGCTTGTATCCAATTATGTAGAAGAAAAAGAAAAATGGAGCAACAAGATGGAAGCCAGGCCTGAAGAAGCATTTTTCACCACTCGGAATCGGTTGCAGAGGATGGGAACTTTTCAAAATATGGGTTTTATTCCGGGAAATGACACGAGGGAATCTTTCCTGGAAGCGTATACAAACGATGCACCTGTTCTCCCTGAGGTTTTAGATGAACCACCGGCTCCACCGAGCAGATAATCCTGCTGTATATCTTTACGGGTGTACAAAGAGTAACAGGAGAAAGAGTCCTATGCGAAAATTTTATGTTTATTGTATTTCATTTTCAATTTTTCTGATATTAATGAATGATCCTGCCAATTCACAGCAAAATGTAACCCAGCTGGGTCGATGGGGAAAAGGACAGTGTGAGGCCATATTTCGAAGGGGAGAATTTACTTTTATCGGGAACGGGAGTTATCTCGAAGTTTATCAAACAGCACAGGGTGATATCCAAAAAGTCGATGCGCTTCTTCTGCCGGGTCCTGTTAAAGATATTTGGGTGCGAAGTGGTCTTGCCTATATTTTTGTGGCTTGTGGTCCCCAGGGTTTTGTCGTTGTACAATTTGACGCAGTCTCAAAATCGCTTAATCCAAATTATTCCCAATATAGCACAGCAAATTATGCATATGGTTTAATGCAATTTGGATTGTATCTTTATATTGCCGATGGTGAAAACGGTTTGAGAATCTTTTACGTGAATAATCCAGCCAATCCACTATTCGCGGGCAATGTTTCAATTCCCGGAATCACACGTGATGTTTGGGTTTTAAATGACACAACAGCGATCGTGGCTGCCGATTATGCCGGAATTTATACAGTCCGTGCCGGTGGTTCCCATTCAAATCCGGTTCTCCTCGATTCCCTGAATTTCGAAACAGCATTTCCTCTTAATCCGGACGTACCTGATCCAATTTCATATAAAGTCATTACAAATAATGATTCCGTTGCATATGTGGCTGCCGGACTGGGTGGTGGGATCCGTATCATTAATATTCGAAATCCGGGAGCATTGTCCGAACTTTCCACGTATGTGGAGTCAAATCCGCTGAATATGCTCGATTTATGGATTGACGGTAACTATGCATATGTTGTTGCCGGCTATCAGGGGCTCTATACAAAAATAGATGTCACCAACCCGGGAAATCCCAGTCTTGCTTCATATAATCTAAATACTATAGGATTTAGCAACAATATTGTTGTCGATTGGGATACTGCTTATGTTTGCGACGGGTACAATGGCATGCTTTTAGTGGATGTATCTGATAATCCCGCTTATATTGATTCTGTTGAATCGGCTGATATAACCTATGATGTGGACGTTTTTGAAGATTACGCCTATTTGGCAACAGGGGAAAGCGGACTTAAAGTTTTAGACATCAATACGATGTCTGATTACATAGAAGAAATCGGATCCTTGAATACACCGGGTGAAGCATATGGAATTAAAAAGCCAGGAGGAAGCCGTGTATATGTTGCAGACGGTTCCAGAGGATTGAGTGTACTCAGTGTTTTCAATCCCGCCTATCCTTCACTTGTGAAAACAGATATTTTTTCCACAAATGATGTGTGTACAGATGTGGATGTGAATGAAACCTATGCATTTTTAGCCTGCGGAAGAGACGGACTACGTGTTGTCGATATTACCGAGACTATTTTCGAAATCAATCCTCTGGGCCCGCTGAATACTCCCGGTAGTTTGAAAGCACTCAAGCTGGTCAACAATCATCTCTATCTGGCGGATTCGAGTGGAGTCTTTATCTACGATATTTCAGGTTTGCCAACTCAGATTTCTGTCGTGGACTCACTCACGAATCAGGAGAACGATATACATGCGGTCGGCATTGATGTATATAACAATACGGTTGTCATTGCAAACGGAGAATATGGCATTCTTTTATGGAATACTTTAACCGGTGAAACAGAAGAATATAATAATGGTGATTTTTGTTCTGATCTTGTTGTTAAAGAAAATACAATTTATGCAACAAATTCCGAATACGGACTCCGAATTTTTGACTATTCGCTGCCGAATACCCTGCTGGAAATAGGGCATTTCCCGACAGGAGGGAACACACAAAGGGTAACTATATCCGATTTGGGAGATAACATTTATGTTGCCGACGGCTCCGATGGATTCTATATTTTACAGAGCACCATCCAGCCTGAGATCAATACTGATGTCACTGCATTGAACTTTGGCCCTGTACCGCCTCAGAGTAGCCGTCCAATGATTCTCTGGGTGATGAATACGGGAAGTGCGTTATTAAACATCGATAGTATCAAGATTACAAACAGTCCAGCCTTTTCATTCAGTGAAACCCATTTTTCAGTGATACCAAGTGACACACACGCTGTAACTGTTTATTTTAATCCCTCTTCGTCACTACCGGTACAGCACAGTGCGACTGCCGCTATTTTCAGTAATGATTTTAACCATTCTCCGATTTATATCAGTTTGCAGGGTGAAGTCGGTACGTGGATTGACATTAATCAACCATATCAGTCGGATATTCTGACTCTCGGATTGTGGCATATTGATGAACAGGCAGGAGCTACTGTTTATGATGTATCCGCATACAGTCAGGATGCTCTGATTGTGGGACAGGCAACCCGGACCGATACGTCAAAATTCGGGCGCAGCATCCGTTTTCACGGAACGAATAACAGCCGGATTGAGATTCCGTATAATTCAATTTATAATTTGTGGGATCGTCCCTTTACAGTTGAACTCTGGTTTTACATGCTAAAAAAGCCGACAAACTGGACAGCCTTGTTACAAAGAGGGTTTGATACAACTGTTCAATATAAATTATGGCTGGCAGATGATTCAAGACCGGTAAAGGGCATTATCGGATCAGTGAGGGATGCGGCCGGAAACGTACGCGAAGTTTCGACAGGTTCGATGGCCGAATTAAATACCAATCAGTGGTATCATATCGCGTTGACGTGTGATAAAGATTCTCTCAGGCTATACGTAAATGGTATAGAAAAGGGGAGTATTCTTTTAAAGGAAAGGCTCTTTTTTCAGGACACGGCACCAATCAGTATCGGCTCGCAGATAAACGGACAATTGCCCTTCTCGGGCTATGTCGATGAAGTTCGTATATCGAATGTCGCCCGGCAACCCTGGGAATTCCCCGTTCATAAATCACGTTTAATTGTTGAAGAAGACACTTTGCGCTTCGGGCAGGTGTTTGTAAATCGTTCACGAAGGGTCCCGCTCCATTTGATGAATATAGGAACGCAACCTTTGATAATCAATGATATTCATTCAGTGGGATCTTCGGATATATCAATTGCGCCCGCACTTGACTATGTATTATATCAGGGACAGGATACAACAGTCTGGATTACATATCAACCTGTTTCTCAGGCCGTTCTCCATAACGGAGTCTCCCTGGTTATTGAAAGTACGGACCCGACCTACCCCGTTTATTCTATTCCACTTTTCGGTGAGGGAGTATACAGTTTGCCTGCCGGTGAATATGATCCTGATCCTTTTACACTCGGATTATGGCATTTGGATGAGGTCGGAGGGACTACCGTAAACGATGAATCTATATATGATCATTACGGAACATTTTACGGTGATGTAACACTGGATGAAGTAGAACATAAATTTACTACCGGGCGTTCTCTCCTTTTTGGCGGCGATAATGGAATATGTGTTATTCCGATTGATGAACGAATGAAGAACTGGGGAGGATTTACTGTTGAAAGCTGGTTTAGATTGGATGGAGAATTATCCCATCCGCAGGGCGTAATCGTTAAACGCGGGACCGGCAGCAGTAATCAATTTGATCTTTTTGTCGAGGGGAATACGTTAAAAGGACGCCTTTTCAATCAGGAAGGAACGGCTTTCACAGTAACGACCGGAGCGAATATCCAATATTCACAATGGTATCATGCGGCGATTTCCTATATGTCCGACATGGATTATCAAGACGGAGTATTTCGATTGTTTTTAAATGGGAATAAAATAGATACGGTCAATTTCGAAGGACAAATGGCCGGTTTTGAGACCTCGGAGCAAATCGATACGCTTTCCGTATTATTTGGCAATGCATGGGACCGGCAATCGCCTTTTAATGGCAATGTTGAAGAAATCAGGATTTCTGGAATCAACCGCCAATCGTGGGAATTTAATGTGGAAATGGCTCGAATTCAAGTCTCCCAATCCACTATGGATTTCGGAAAAGTTTATATCTCAGGCGAAAGGAAACTGAAACTTTCAATAACCAATCCGGGAATGGATACGCTCCGGGTGGACAGCCTTTATACAGGATTGCCAAATATTTTTCATGTTGGAAGTTCCAAATTCAATGTGGCTCCCTATGACAGCCAGGTTGTACTTGTTGATATTCGTTTTACACCGAATAATACCAGCATTGTAACCGATACTTTAAAGATCGTCAATAATGATCCTTTCTGGAAAGAAACTCCGTACGCTGTGATTTTAACAGGGGAGGGTGTGAATCAAAAAGTCACGGGGCCCTATGTTCCGGACAGTTATACGAGCGGTCTTTACCATTTTGATGAAGAAACCGGTACTGTTGTGGTCGATGCTTCTGCCGCCGGAATGGATGGTGCTCTGTTGGGGGGGGTAACACGATCGGATACGGCAAGATTCGGAAGATCTTTGAGATTTGACGGAACAAATGGTCGTGCTACTATCACAGGTGATGGCTTATCAAATATAGCAGAATCTGAATTCACATTCGAGCTTTGGTTCTCGATGCTGAGCAAAGCAGTGAGCCGCAGAGTACTGATCAGCAAAGGGTCAGGATCGAAAAAGCAGTTCGAACTGGCGCTCGATCCGGTTAGCGGGATAAAATTGAGCGTGTGGAAATTTAATGGAGAAAAGGATTCGCTCATTACGGGAAATCCGAATTTATTTAACACAAAACAATGGTATCATACTGCATTTGTCTGGAACGAAGATTCCCTCCAATTGTATTTGAATAATTATCGGATGGGCAGTCTCTATTTGCCGGAAGGATTTAGAGAAATCAGTTCGAAATTGGTTACAATTGGCGCAGATTCCACGGCATTAAATGCATTTCATGGTTATATCGATGAAATCCGTTTTTCACATATTGCCCGGGCCAACTGGGAATTTGATGTGCTTTCTCCGGCCATTGCTGTATATCCGACAGAACTGGATTTCGCGACAGTGTGGATTAATCATTCAAGAATACTTCGGTTTTCAATAAGAAATAATGGGGATCAGGACCTCGAAATTGAAAATATTGTAGGCGCTTCCGGAGTGTATTCTATTCCGGATTCGCTCCATTCTTTTACATTACCGCGTCTGAAATCCCAGAATGTAGAAGTCAGTTTTACGCCTGTCGATGCCGACGTCCAGCACGATCAACTTTTAACCATTACATCCAATGATCAAAATCATCCGGTCATTTATATTACTCTCAGAGGAATTGGAACAGAAAACAAACTTGTTCCCGGTCAATATATTGTAGATGCACATACAATAGCATTGTATCAGTTCAACAGTGTGTCTGGAGATACAATGGTTTATGATGCTTCCGATAATGGGCATCATGCTTTGCTTCGTAACGGAGTCAGGTGGGTAAGCAATGGTCTTTTTGGAGGCGCGCTCCGTTTCGATGGCATAAACGATTATGTCGAAATCGGCTCCGATCCGGATTTCTCATTTGATCAAAATACAGAAAGTCATACCATTGAGTGCTTTTTTAGAACCGATACGATTTCACAGGCGCTGATTTCAAAAGGATATATGGATTATCAGGATTCTCTTGAGTATTTTGTAAAATTGAATAGCGAAGGCAGGCTGAATTGGTCAGGCCGCAATATCCCTGGGCCGAGATTAAACACGGATAGCTGGCACCATTTTGCGTTGACTTATAATCATATCACGCAGTTCTATGTAGTCTATGTCGATGGGGACACCTTGTCCACCTGGGGTTGGAACGAATCTGAATCTGTAACGACACAGCGCCCGCTTCTTCTTGGAGCTGCAGAAATGGATAGTGCACTAATGGGCAATTATTTTGAAGGATACATCGACGAGGTACGGATTTCAGACATCGCCCGGGAGCCCTGGGAATTCGGATTGGTGGATTACGGAATTAAAGTTGTCAAACTGATTCCCGATCCGCCAATTTACGGACAATCGTTGACTTTGAAATTACAGATTCCTTCAGACCTTGATGCGGATATTGTAAATTTATATTATGGATCCGGCGGATCGAGAACCTATCAAAAAACAATCGCGACTCCGCTAATGGGTGATACGATGCAAATCGCACTTCCCTCGACCGCAGTAACTTTAAAGGGTCTCGAATATTTTGTGGAAGTCTTATCGGGTGTTGATACATTAACCTGTCCAATACTGGATCCGAGAAACAGTCCGATCTCCTCTGTCGTGCGGCATAATGGAGTTGAATCGTCGGCTAGTTTTCTGTACCGACAATTTCAAATGTTTTCCGTTCCCTTCAATCTGGATTCGACGGATGTTAAAAATGTTCTTGAAGATGATCTGGGTAAATACGATCCCTATCAATGGCGTCTTTTCTGGTGGGAACCGCAGGACAGTTTTTATTACAATTATCAGGGACTACCACGCGATTCATTATTCTTTGATTTTGCTGCTGGACGCTCCTACTGGATAATAACCGACTATGAGAGAAAGGTCGATGTGGGAGCCGGCACGACAGTTTCGACGGATTCGAGTTTTCAACTGGCACTTTGTCCGGGATGGAACATGATTGCTGATCCATATAATTTTACAGTTCGGTGGGATGATTGTTCGATCTCATCCGATTCTGTCGGCACATTATACTACTACGATCCCATCAACGGTTATCAGCTGTACTGGAATGAATTGAGCCCATGGAAGGGATACTGGGTTTATAATGCGTACGAGGACACAGCTTTTCTTTCCATTCTTCCCAGACAATCCGGGCTGAGCAAGCCATCTCTTTCATCCAAAAACATATGCAAACAAATTCAATCCAACGAGTGGGTCATGCGGTTTTCCACATGGGCCAAAGGAACCAAGGATCTTGATAATTATGCCGGTGTGAAGCTAAGTGCAGAGACCTCCTGGGATATCTATGACCAGCCCGAGCCTCCGCCTGTAGGCGATTATGTGTCCTTTTTCTTTGATCATTCGGATTGGACAAGCCGTAACGGCCGTTATGCTGTCGATATCCGTAAACAAAATGATGAGGGTTGTGTCTGGGACTGTTCCATTGAGACAAAAATTTCGGATCGAGATGTTAATGTATCCTGGGAAATGTTTAATGACCTACCGGATGACTGGGAAGCTTATTTCATCGATCTGGACGAAGGATATTCAAAAAATCTTTTAAGAGATACCGGAATCCAGTTTCGAACTTCAAAAAAAGTACCCAATCGGCATCAAGCAAAATTGATTGCGGGAACGAGAGCATTTATCGAAAAAAATAGTGAAGGTATTCCGCTGGAACCTATCGAATTTCGGTTGTCCCAGAACTATCCCAATCCCTTTAATCCGGAAACGAATATAGAATTCAGCCTTCCGAAAAAGAGTATGGTAAAAATCATTATCTATAATGCATTGGGTCAAGAAGTTAAAGTCCTGATTGAAGAAACGCGAAAAGCCGGTTATCATCAGGTTGTCTGGAATGGAATGAATGAAAAGGGATTGACTGTTTCGAGCGGTGTTTATCTTTATCGTATCGAAACAAAGGATAAAATTGCAACGAAAAAGATGGTGCTTATTAGATAAATGATCTACTTTTTAATAAGAATGAGACGAGGAGTCTTTATGAGAAGCAAACTCTCAATTTTATTGATTTTATTTTTATTTGTCGGAAAGGATTTTGCTCAGGAAGAATCATCCGTGTCGCAAAATCTGACATATATATCGGCAGGAATGTCTTTGCAGATGGTTCGATTACAGAAACAAGATGTGCCAATCAATCAATTCTCTTTTCCGATTACTATTGTTTTTCCAGTCGGTCACCATATTCAAATGGTTATCAATAATACACCTGCAATATCAAGTTGGGCTGATACTGCAAACATCAGAATTTCCGGTTTGTCCGATACCTGGATTCAGGGAACTTATATTTTTTGGAAGGAAAAAGCTTTTTTCAATATCGGTATTGGTGTTCCAACGGGGAAATCTTCTTTGAATGATCGTGAATTTTTACTTTCACAGCTTTTGGATGACAATATCTCCCGTTTTCGCCTGCCGGCATATAGTCAAGGGTTGTGCCGGAAAATTGGTGTTGCTTTTGCACTCCCTGTAAGTGAAAGTGCAATTATAGGAGTCGGAGGTGAGTATGTCAATCATCAGGCATTTGTTCCTGTACGTTATGTTTATGAGGTTCAAGGAGAAGAAAGAGTCTCTGAGGAAGAATATAAACCTGGTGATGAAATTTCAATAAATTTTGGTCTGGATTTACGGCTCAAGGAAGATATGAAATTGATGATGGACGGTATTTTTACGAGCTATTCGCGCGATTTATTAAGCGGACAGGAAATATACGGTTCGGGAGAAAAACTGCTTTTAGATTTTGGCTACTTGTATCAATTCAGTCAACAATATTTCTTAGGCCGATTACGATTTAGAAAGAAAGGTAAGAATGGGATCTGGCAGGGATTGGCTATGAAAGAAGAACTAAAAAATAGCAATGGTCCTGAAACTGAGGTAGATCTTGTTCTAAAGGTAGTAGATGTACAAAATGGTGCACTCTTTTTCTATGGAGATGGCCGTTTTTATGGTGCCAATCAAAATGGGATTGGACAGGCAACTATTTTTGGAGGCGGATTTGGTCTGAATTATGAATTGTCGGAAAAGACAAATATGAATTTCAAACTTAAATTTTTATCGGGGAAAAGAGTTTTTAATATTAATGATAAAAGAGATATTGTCATTTTTGAACTTTTTCTTGGCTGGGATTTCAAATTATAAATTTTGACATACAAAGCGAATTATTCTTTTAATCAAGTTGGTTCTATCTATTTTTTTTGATAAGCGAATATTAAAATATCTTGAAATTGTCTCCTTCTAATTGGCCGATCGAAATTACTTTCTATTTGATAACCGAATTTTGCTTTTTCTAAAAGGATCAATATTTGTGAGAATACATCTTTTTCTTTATCAATATGATGGTGATATTCTATAACCATTTGTTTGATATATCGTAATTTATTTTCTTTTATAAGTTCCTCTAAAATGTGTTGTTCGGCTCCTTCAACATCCATTTTGAGAAAGTCGATTTCTCTATTAATAAATTTTGATAAGCGGACAGCTTCGACAATTTTTTTATCTTTTGGCAATCTTTGCTGAACCGTGCTCATGTTTAATGCACCCGGTTGTTCTTTATCATAAAAGAGCGCGATTTCTCCGTCAGTATCGCAAACTGCCTTTTTAAGGATTTCCACAGATTTTAGTTTGTTGAGTTCGCTGTTTGATTTTAGGCATAAGAAAGCTTCTTCGTCCGGTTCGAAAGCTATGATATCAGCATTTGGATATATGATTTTAAAATAAAGCACGGATAATCCTATATTGCTACCACAATCAATAATAAAAGGATTTGTTTTTTCTGTTTTAAAGTAATAGGCGCCCTTAATAAATATTTCATTAAAAATGTAAATAAAATTATTATATGTACAATACTTGACTTGATAGTTGTCCAATCGAACAGATTTATTTTTAGAATCATATTGTTTCAGGAAAATACGAAGAAAATATATTTTCCGAAGGTAGTTTTTAAAATTATTATCGATTGATAATTGATTAATCTGGCCCATTGCTGTAAATAAGCGGATTACGGCATTAATGATTGATCCAATCATATGGAGGCACCCAATTATTAAAGTAATTCGTCGGTTTCTTTGGTTAATATTTTTTTAAGTTTTTCTTTAAATCGTTTCCGAACCCATCTGGCTTCTTTGTTCTTGATGCGATGGGCCCCTTTGCCCCCGCGATGATGAATTTTCTCAATATTTTTATCTCTTGGTTTCTTCATCTGGGATCTAACAACATTTGCATCGAACTGAATTACAGTAGTACGATATAGGTTCCGTTCCTTTTTTCTATTTTCATTTCCTTGAGTCCGCGAGCAAGAATTTTATCATAATACTTTTGATAAAAATTTAGTCCCATATCTCCATTTTCGACTTTATCAAGTTTTCCGTCTGCATCCAAATCAATCACAACTATTTCGCTCGAAATAATGTGTCTGCTTGTAATTCTGAATTTATTGTACAAGTCTCCGACTGCCAGAAGATAGGTAGCCAGTAAATAATTGTTCAATTCATCATAGGTGCGGTATTCTCTTGCAAATGTTCTTTTTTTGATATAACCCAACCGTTCGCCTTCCTTGATGCCGACTTGATATATTGCATTGGCATCTTTCAGGGTTAAATCACCGATCAGTACTTCATTTAAAGTTCCGTTTTGTTCTTTATCGATGGCTTTAAATACGATATGTTCATTTTCCAGGCGGCTTAATATATTGTATCCTTCCATATTGCTTGGAGTGACACTTTCAATCCGGTATGTCAAATTATTGTAATTAAACATGTATCTGCCAATTTCTATCGTGGGTCGGATTGTTCGGCAATTGATTAAAATCAAAAGAAGAAGCAGCCATTTATTTTTAAATGTTTTCATACTGCGGTTACTCTGTCTTTATTAAGTCCGTTGAAATTTGAATTCCTTTTTGAATAACGTCGGATACTCCTTCGGACAGATCGAGCTTTTGAATCTCTTTAACATCAAACCATTGTACGGCACTTGCATCGGTATTCGCTTTAACTGTACCTCCAATATAGCGGCAAAGATAATCGAGAATAATATAATGATATTCAACATCATTTTTATTGTCTTTCACTATTCTGGAAACTGCATTGAACAAAGGGCCAATTTGAACACCGATACTACACTCCTCGAGTATTTCTCTATACAAGGCCGTTTCGAGTTTTTCTCCGAGATCAACCATTCCTCCAGGGAGACTCCATTTATTCTTTGAGGGTGGACTGGCGCGTTTGATGAGAAGTATTTTTTTATTTGAATCAAGGATAAGGCCGGAAACTGCAGGAATCGGGAATGGTGGATATTTTCTCCGATTGGGATCCCCTTCGATCACGATTCCTCTTTTCCTTTTTTAAAAAGATCCAGGAAGCGGTCCAGATAATCGTTAAACAAACCCCAACTGTCCAGTTCCTCTTTTAAACGCATTTTACTTTTATAGGTTTTATCCAATTCGGCCTGCCTGAACATTTTTTCAATTTTTAATCTTATCGATTTGGGGACCTGAGATTCCGGATTGGGAATATTTTCTTCCCTTTCCTGAGTTTCGGATTCGGCATTTTCTTTTGCAAGAAGATTTGCGAGTGGCTCGATTTCCTTTTCTTTTTTGGTAGCATATAACTCCAGATCCACAAGATCGAGTTTAATCTTAAGGATTTTTGTCAGTACTTCGAGGATTGCCACCGAGGCTTTCGGATATTCGATTTGCGCTGTAAAGAAAGGAATTTCACCTAATAAACAAACACCCTGCATCTGTTTTTCCGCGGCGATACTAATGAGCAAACCATTCATTCCGGCGATAGTTCCTTCACTCATAAAATGGACGTGATATTCCATTAATTCTTTTAAAATATCTTTATGATTGGGCACTGCAAATACTCTGGATTCATCCTTGAAATGCATGTCCGTGGGGGCGGCTGCGGTAGTGTATACTTTTTGTACTCCAAGGTTTTGTGCAATTTTCAGGATTTCGAGCGAGAAGTCGTATTCGCGATGTGCGATGGGCTGAAGGTTGCCGATGAATATTAAAAGATCGTGCTTCGATTGTGAAGATTTATAGTAATAAAACCGGTTTTTAGGCAATTTTGGCGGTAGTATGATCTGTTTGGACACTGTTGCGTTGGTTGGCGTGAAATAACTTTCCGAAGTAAAATCCATGAGAGGCTGGGCACCCAGCTGGTCTTTTAAATAGTTCACGGCAGTAATCGCGACATTTCCCATTCCCGGCCAGGCAGCTATCAAACAGGGCTTTTTCAGCAATATTTTATTTTTGTTTGGATTTTTTTCGAACATCATATCAGTGAAGATTCTATTTGAAAAATTGTTTTATAAAAGATACGATTTCCATATGTGAGGGTCAAGGGTTTTCTTGATTAAAAAATAAATGATTTCATCAGCAAACTCGGATATCGGATCTTTTAGTACGGGTTCATTCCTTTCAATAGATAAAGACCCTGGAGATACGTTTTATATGCATTTTGTGATAATTTTTCATCATAGATTTTTCCGGGTTCAATATATGCGATATAGGAAGAATCGTTTTCAACTGTGACCCATGTATAGTGTTGCATGAATCCCATACTTGGATTTCGTGCAAGACGCATTTTTCCGCCCGTGGGTCCTGCAATCAGATAGCGATGTCCTTGATACTCTTTCGATGCCAGCAAATGCAGATGTCCTGCAAAAACAGAGTAATTGGTGCCATCGAGAAGCGCTTCGATTTCGGGCCAGTGATATTTGTCTTTTTCAGAAGGCAGCCAGACCGGTTTATGAAAAAATAGAAACAGCTGTCTTGACTGACGGTGATTCTGAATTTCCTCTTTCAAAAAGGCGAGTTGTTTTTCACCAAATCCTGGTTCGCCTGTGATGTTGTACTCTTCAGAATTTAAAATGATAAAACGGCATCCTCTATAGCTGAAAGAATAATACGTTTTCCCCAGAATCTGGTTCCATGCCTGATAACTTGTCAGGTCCCAGATGTCGTGATTTCCGGGAACGATGAAGAATGGCATTTTGAACAGTTTTAAATGTTCAATTGCCTCGGACCAGAGTGATTGAATTGAAATGATACGACCGGGACTCTCCTCAATGATATCACCGATCATGATGACGAAATCAGGCCGAAGCAGATTGATTTCGTGAATAGCTTGATCCAATATCTGCCAGCTTTGAGAATCACTGCCTGTACGGTCTCCGACAAGGATAAAAGAAAATTTATCTTTTTCGGGAATTATTTGACGAGGCATGTCTTTGTATTGACATGTTCCCTGGGATGATACAAAAAATAAAAGAAAGGTTATTAGCAAACAAAACCGAAGCGGCTTTTCAAGGAATTTTTTACTAAACATAAGATATTCCACAAATTACTTTTATT
>CAZTZL010000035.1:0-33470 GCA_964617625.1 uncultured bacterium | reverse complement strand
ACGTGGCAGCTTTTCGGAATGCCATATTGAATGGCTGTGGATGGATTGAACGGATTAGGATAGTTATTGTATAATGTGAATTCCCTTGGCGGCGCTCCAATGGCGATACTTGCCACATCAGTCGGCTGAATGATATTAATTGTTACCGTGTCTGAAGCCATGGCATGAGAAGGGTCCTGTACGGAAAATGCTACTTTAAAGCTTTCCATGATATAGCAGGCGGTTATGGTTGCCCGATGGGTTTTTTCTTTTATAGATACAGAAATATTCGAATTGCCTATTGGAGTGTATGACCAGGTCAGAACGGAATCCGGATCGTCCGGATCAGAGACAAAATCATTTAATGATAATTCGAATTTTAGCGTATCCAAATAGTTAAACGTAAGCTCTGGCAGTGGAAAATCAAAAACAGGCGGATCATTCACATGCTCGATCTGAAGTACCACCTGCAGTGTGTCGAATAATTCGTTATCCGAAGCGATGACTTTAAAAGTCGTGTCCTGCGTTGCATTACCTGGTTTACCGTAAATTTCGGGTCCGGCCACTTTGAGCCAGGAGGGATAGTCAATAAACCGAAGTGTGAGTTCCGGGCTGTCCGGATCCCGGGCCATGGCCTGATAAACGAAAAGATATCCTTCTGTGGCGACAACCACCGTTTGTGATGTAATCTCAGGAGGATCATTCACGGGAATGACGGTCAACGCAATGTTTAACGTATCCGATAATGAGTTGGCAGTGGCAATCACTGAGAAAGCCGTGTTGGCAGCACTTTCCGGCGGTATTCCGAAAATCTCTGCATTCAGGGGTGTCAGCCAGGAAGGATAATTTTTATATTGAAAAACAATGCTGTCTCCTTCCGGATCCATGGCAGTAGCCGTATAAGTGAAATTCTGATGTTCGGTTGCTTCGACACTGTTAGGCGATGTTATAATTGGCGGATCATCCACGGCATTGACATTGATAATCACAGTTTCGGTGACCGTATAAATACCATCCTGAACCTGAATGACAAATGAGGTGTCCGTAATTCCTTCCGTGGGAGTACCGGAGATTGCATTCCCCGAAGGAGATAGCCAAAAAGGATAATTGTGAAATGTGATTGTCAATTGATCTTCGTCCGGATCAGTGGCCGTGGCTGTATAACTGAAATGAATATCCTCCGTAGCCGAAACGGACAGGCTTGATGTAACCTGAGGCGGATTGCAGTCAATTGTAAAGAAATAATAATTCGAAACACGATTATTGCCGGCTTTGTCCCAGGCCACGACTTTCCAGTAATAGTCTCCATTGTCGAATGTCTCGGTCAATGTTATTGATGTATCCTGAGCGGAAAGATTGTCCTGTTTGAGCTCTTCACCGATAAAAAATTGAAATTTATCGAAACCGGAAACTGCATCATCGGTGGAACGCCACGTGAATGTAGGCCGATTCCTGTGGAGAGTCTCTCCATCGGCAGGGGAGATCAGATTAAATGAGAACGGCAAGCTCCAATCGGCTGTAAATGTGTAGGTTCCTGATTGCCTTACATTGTCTGCGTTATCAATGGCCCGAACAATCCAGGAGTGCTGTCCCTCATTGAGCGGGGAAACGGGAGAGGCACTTGTGCCGGATAGATTATCTTGGTTCAGTGCATTGTCGATCCACAATTGGTACTTCTTCAAACCGGAAGTATTGTCGCTTGAGTTCTGCCAGGAAAAAACCGGCGAAGCGGTTGTGGTATAGCTCAGATTTGTCGGAGCAGCCAATCCGAATGCCAGAGGAGCCGTCACATCGATGCCAATCGTGAATTCGGAAGTGGATGTACGACTGTTGCCCAATCCGTCCACGGCGACGATATGCCAGGTATGGATTCCTTCGTTCAACGCTTGTCCTGAGGGTAGTTCGATGGAGGAGGAACCGGAAGAAATATGGTTGATTTTTAATTGGTCGTCAATCCAGAGCTGATATTCAAATGTACCGATGCCCGGATCCGATGTGGGCTGCCACCCGAAAAGGGGTGTGGCATCTGCAAGCCAGATATCGTCCGCAGGTTGTGTGATATCGAAGACCTCGGGTGGAATGTTATCCAGATGAATCGTCCGTACTTCTTCGGAACGGCTGCAATTCATAGCCGAATCAAAAGCCACGACATGCCAGGTATGGGTACCGTTTGTCAGCATCACAGTGTTGACTGAAGTAGTGGACGGCGGCAGATTGTCAATTTTAAGTTGATCATTCAAGAAGAACTGATATTTATATAACCCCGCACCGGTATCCACGGCGGTTTCCCATGTGAATACAGGTGTAGTTTGTGTGGTCCAGAAATTATTGGCTGGTGATAGAAGATGAAACGGTTCCGGTCCGGATGTGTCGACGGTTACCCTAAAATACCAGGGGCCGGATTCACGAATCAGACCAACTTTATCCACAGCTTTAACGCGCCAGGAATATTCGCCTGGTTCCAATTCCTGACCCGGAGTCAATGTGTATGTGGAATTGTGGAGGTTGGATTGAAAAGCCGCATCGCAGATCCAGAGTTCGTAATGGTCCAGACCAGACAGATTATCCGTTGCGGATTCCCAGTTAAAAGTAACTAGTACGTCGACCAGCGCATTGTTGGGAGGTTCTGTCAGATTGAACGCATAGGGTGGGTCCGAATCGATTGAGAATAGCTCGCTTTCGTATTCACAAATTTTTTGGCTGGTACTATTTTCAGCCTGAATTTTGATACGGATATCGGTGCCGTTTACTGTGCCGGGCGTCCAGGATTGGATAGTTTGTGAGATACTGACATTTTGTGCGATTGTAATTGGAAATCCGTCACCGGGTGTTTCCGATGCTGTAATCCTGAAATGATCAAAAATGACGGATGAATTTCTCAATATCCATTGTATGGTCTGGGATTGATTGCCTGACCAGAGAGTATCCGCCTCCGGATGAGTGATATTCAAGTTGTCGTTGAGCAGCTGTCCATAAATATCTTTTTCAATATCACGTTTGTCTTCCCATACGGCAATAGCGCCTCCCGACAGATCGCTCAGCAGAATCGGATTTTCCTGAACACTATCCAGTGCCGCAACAGCCAGACCGTTATCAGGCCATAGTAACGTTCCTGAAGGATCGATGTGCTGACCGTAAATATTGATATCGGAACCGGTACGGTCGTCTGTCCATACAATAAACGCACCGCCGACCCCATCACTTACAATTCTCGGAGCGTATTGGTAATCGGCTGATTCATTTACTGCGATGCCGTCTGCGGTCCATAAAGCCGTTCCTGTTTCATTTACGTGCTGAGCATAGATGTCGTATTGGGAACGGTTGTCCGTCCACGTGACAATGGCTCCTCCGGAATTGTCCGAAACAATCTGGGCGTTGGTTTGATTGTTCGATCCCATACATATGGGTACGCCGTTGGTTGTCCATTGCACGTTGCCGTTGAAATCAACCGCCTGTACATAGATATCGCCGTCTCCGTATCGATAATCTTCCCAGGCAATTACGACTTTTGTTCCCGAGATACCAATCGCCGGATAACGTTGATTTTCGGCAGCATTTGTAATAACAATACCATTGCTTGTCCATGCTTGCGCTCCGGTGGAAGTCAACCTTTGGGCATAGATGTCATTATCGGTGAATCCGCTCCGTGAATCGTTCCATGCGACGAAGACGCCATTGGATCCATCTCCGATAATCACATAAGCGCTCTGGCTGTTGGGCGCTGTCGTTACCGGAACACCGTCCAGAGCCCAAACCGAAGTACCCGAACCGGTGATACGCTGTGCATAAATGTCTGTATCTCCATTGCGCATATCTTTCCAGACCAGGATGGCACCGCCTGCATTGTCCGAAATCATTTCAACTGAAGATTGGTCCTCGGCCGCAGAACACACTGTCATTCGTGGGCTCCAGAGCAGAGAACCGCTTGCATTGATATGCTGTGCATATATATTTCCGGAGTAATCGTCTTCCCATGCCACAAAAACGCCTCCGGAACCGTCCCCTGCAATAGCAGGATAGACCTGGTCCAATCCTTCTGAACAGACAATGACACCGGATGATCCCCATCGTCTTGTTCCTGTCGCATCGATCCATTGGGCGTAAATATCAATGTCACCGGATAGATCATTTTCGTATGTGATAAAGTAGCCGCCGTATCCGTCAGAAACAGCTTTCATGTGTGAGAAATTTTGTCCTGAGGTCGCAGTAAAGACGCCATTTTCTTCCCATTGGGTTTGCGAGGCGGCATTTATTGCAGTAATCAAACTGATTGTTAAAAGAATAAGTAGTGTTTTCTTCATATCAGGATCTGTTTGTTAATTATTGATTATAAACGACATAAAATAATTCATATTATAAAACTTAGGTATATTTTCTATCCATGAGAATCAAAATTTGCAAATACTATACCAGCTATTCTTTAAAATTTGACAAACATTTTTTCTCTGTGACATTATTGAAACAAATGATGTTAACATTATGTTTAATAAAGATTAATGTCAGATGGAGATAGTGGAGTAAAAAAGACCGTTGCTGGACTTTCTGAAATGTGATTTTATTTTGAAATTCCACGTTCAGCATATTGCAATACCTAATAAATCTCGAAATTTAAAGCTGGCAAATGAAGTTGGAATTACATTTTTTTACGGCATGAAATTCAAACCAATCTGATTCAGTATGGGGAAAAAGATATTGACTATGTGATTAAAAATTATTAAGTTTTGAGATCATAATTTCATGAATTGGTCAATGAAAAAGCCTAAAGGAAAAATATTGTGGGCAGATGACGAAATCGATCATTTGAAATCCCACATTCTGTTTTTAGAGGAAAGAGGATATGCAGTTACACCTGTTTTAAATGGGGAAGATGCGATTTCTATTGTAAAGCAGGAACATTTCGATCTCATTCTTTTGGATGAAATGATGACTGGTTTGGATGGTCTTCAAACATTGTCCCGACTCAAGGAAATCGATCCCTCGCTGCCCGTGATTATGATTACGAAGAGTGAAGAAGAAAATTTGATGGAAGAAGCGATTGGCGGTAGAATAAAAGATTATTTAACCAAACCTGTCAATCCCAGCCAAATTCTTTCTTCGTGCAAACGCATCCTGGAAAAAGAGCGTATTGATGAGGAACGATTGACCCGTGATTATACGATGGAATTTAGTGAGATTTCATCCGCATTGACCGGTCCTATCGAACCCGGCAACTGGATGGAGATTCATCAGAAATTGTCCGAGCGGGAAATTGATCTGGATCGGCATCACGATCTGGGGTTGCGTCAAACTCTTCAGGATCAAAGACGAGAATGCAATCAGGGTTTCGGCCGTTTTATTCAACAACATTATAAAGAATGGATCTCGGGAAAAAATCATCCGGTACTGTCCATTGATATCGTTCAAAAATTTCTATTTCCGTTCTTCGATTCCGATGAGCACGTTATATTTATTGTAATCGATAATTTAAGATTGGACCAATGGTTGAGCATTGAGCCGTTTCTATACGATCTTTTTTCGGTGGAACGTGAATTGTATTTTTCAATTCTCCCTACAGCCACTCCTTACAGCCGAAACAGTATTTTCGCAGGGCTTTTCCCGAGAGATATTGAATCAAGATATCCCGATTTGTGGAAAAAGGGAGAGGACGATGAATCCAGCCGGAACCGGTATGAGAGTGTCTTGCTTCTGGATCAATTAAAACGGAACGGGTACAATTTTAAATCCGAACCCAAATATATCAAACTCTTGGATGCGAATGAAGCGAAGAATCTGGCCAAGAACATTGCTTCCTATTTTCAATCCCCATTCACGGCCATGGTTTTCAATTTTGTGGATATTCTTGCTCATCGGCGTAGTGAATCAGAAGTGCTCAGGGAGATTGTCCCCGATGAATCTGCGTACCGTTCTCTGACCCGAACCTGGTTTGAGCATTCGTCATTATTCAAGATTTTACGTTCTGCATCCGAGTCAGGGATTCATGTTGTGCTGACATCGGATCATGGCTCGATTAGGGCATTGCGGGGCTCAACCGTTTATGCGGATCGTGAGACCTCTACCAATCTACGGTATAAATACGGAAGCGGTATTCGGGGTGATGATAAACAGGTGATCGAATTCAAAGATCCAAAAAGTTATGGTTTGCCCGCGAGGGGAGTAAATACCAATTATCTCATCGCAAAAGAAGATTACTATTTTGTCTATCCGACGAATTACCATAAATACCTTGCGCTGTACAGGGACAGTTTCCAGCACGGAGGTGTTTCTTTGGAGGAGATGATTCTTCCCGTTGCTACACTTCGGGCTCAGAAATAGGCGGATCGATGGAGCAAGATGTTGTTACGATACGATCCCGCAAACCATCGGAAACATTTGAATACGGGAATAGTCTGGCGGGTATTTTAAGGGCAGGAGATGTTGTCGCGCTTTATGGGGATTTAGGCAGTGGAAAGACCGTACTGGTACAGGGTGTTTGTCATGAATTGGAAGTTCGTGAATTTGTGACAAGCCCCAGTTTTACAATTATACAGGAATATTCCGGGAGGTTTCCCATTGTTCATTTTGATTTCTATCGTCTTGAATCCATACAGGCGATAGAAAATCTAGATTTGGATGGATATTTTGATAGAAGTGGAATTGCGCTGATCGAGTGGGCAGAACGTGGAGAAGTGTTTTTACCTACGAATCATTTTTCTGTCCGATTTGAACGAATTGTTGAGAATGGCAGGTTGTTGAATATGCACCGGAAAATTATATTTTCGGGACCGAAAAAAAGAGGGTTGGATCGGCTGTCTTTATGATTGTACTGGGAATAGAAACAGCAACCAAAGTATGCGGTGTGGGGTTGGTTAATGGTGTTGACATCATTGCGGATTATCAAGTTCACCAGGGATCTATCCATGCCGAGAGGCTGGCAGAAGCTGTAGCGGGTATTTTAGAAGATACGGAAATAGACCGTCACGAACTGGATGGCATTGCCGTTTCGATCGGCCCTGGTTCCTTTACCGGATTAAGGATCGGTTTGGGCTTGGCCAAGGGGATGGCATACGGATTGGACAAGCCTCTAATTACTGTTCCAACCATGGAGGGTTTGGCCTGCCGATTGGATGGGTTGTCTAATTGGATCTGTGTTATGATCCGTGCCAGAAAAGGAGAAATTTTTCAGGGGCTTTTTCATCTAGAAACGGATCATTGGGTTCTTCATGAAGATTATCAAATTGTCCCGGAGGAGAAAATAGGCTCCGGACTTCCAAATGAAGAAATCGTTTTTCTGGGTGATGCTGCGGTACAGTATCGGAACCTGATTGAAAAACGAAAGAACAAAACCAAATTTTTAAATCCGTTTTTATCCCTGCCTTCAGGATACGGGATTGCCATGCGGGGGCACGAATTGCTTGTTTCCGGCCAAACAGTAGATGTGGATTCTGCAGTTCCAATATATATGAAACGCTTTCGGGGAGTTGCATAGTTATAGAGATCAATTATGTGGAAAGTTCGTAAAATGACCCGTTCGGATCTGAAACAGGTGATGCAAATCGAAAACACTTCATTTGTTTCGCCCTGGAGCAAAAAAAGTTTCGAATCCGAGTTGAAAAAAGATTTTGGTTTTTCATATACAATAGTTGAAGACAGACAGGTCATTGCTTATATTATAGGGTGGCTTGTTGCTGATGAAATTCATATCGCAAATCTTGCAGTTCATCCGCAGTGGAGAAGGCGGGGGGCTGCAATGTTTTTAATGCAGAAAGTCATCGACGGATATCCTGAATTTTCATGGGTCCGTCTGGAAGTCAGGCGTTCGAACTTGGCTGCCCGGAATTTGTATCGACAACTGGGCTTTAAAGAGGTTGGCATTCGAAAACTGTATTATGTTCAGGAAAATGAAGATGCCATCCTGATGACCAAATATTTGCCTGCAGGAAAAAAGGTTGAGGTGAATGTATAATGGCATGGTTTAAAAGAAGCAAGCCGGGTCTGATTTCGTACAAAAAGAAAGAGATGCCGGACGGATTATGGCTGAAATGCGATTCGTGCGGAGAAATTATCTTTAAAAAACAACTTTCCCAAAACAGTTACGTTTGTTCAAAGTGCGATTTTCATTTCAGGATTCGGGGGAGTGACTATATTGATCTTATACTGGATGCAAAGAGTTTTCAGGAAACAGAAGCCAATTTAACTTCTATCGATTTTCTGGAATTCCGCGATACCAAACGTTATGCGGATCGTCTTAAGGAAGCCAGAAAAAAAACCGGCTTAAAGGAAGCTGTTCGTACCGGATTGGGTACGATTGAAAATATTCCTGTTGTTTTCGCCGTGATGGATTTTTCTTTCATCGGCGGGAGTATGGGTTCTGTTGTGGGTGAGAAAATCGCCCGGGCTATCGATTTGGCAGACGAAAAGCGACTGCCGCTCATTATTATATCCGCGTCCGGCGGTGCCAGGATGATGGAATCAATTATGTCTTTGATGCAGATGGCAAAGACATCCTCCCGCCTCGCGCGGTTTTCGGATCATGGCGGATTGTACCTGTCAATTCTTACCAATCCGACAACTGCAGGCGTTGTAGCCAGTTATGCCATGCTTGGCGATATCAATATCGCAGAACCGGGTGCGCTTATCGGATTTGCGGGACCGAGGGTAATCAAGCAAACCATAGGAGAGGACCTCCCTTCCGATTTTCAACGGGCTCAATTCCAGCTCGAACACGGATTCGTCGATATAATTGTTCACAGAAAAGAAATGAAGGAAACCTTGATCAAAATTTTAACCTATTTTGAGAAAGCCGGAGAACATAAGAGTGCCGAAAAAAAATAAAATTCTTTTAACAAACGATGACGGTATAGATGCACCGGGACTTTACGCACTCTATCTGGCATTAAAAGATTTTGGTGAAGTGACAGTTGTGGCGCCTTCTACCGAACAAAGTGCAGTAGGTCACGCCATTACACTGTCCGATCCGCTTCGTGTTGATTCTCATAAAAAGGATGGATCTTTTTTCGGTTACGCGGTAAATGGTACACCTGCTGATTGCGTGAAAATTGCGTGCGGTGCAATATTGCCCAGTACACCAGACATGGTTATCTCAGGCATTAATCTCGGCCCAAATACCGGAATCAATACCATTTATTCCGGAACCGTATCTGCTGCGACTGAAGGTTCGATTCTTGGTATCCCTTCGTTTGCGATTTCTCTGGGAACATTTCAAGATCCGGACTTTCGATACGCAGCGAAATTCGGTAAAAATTTGGCTGTGAAAATGGCAGGGAAAACATTGCCAAAGGGTGTTTCTTTGAATGTGAATGTACCCGCATGTCAGGAAAATGAAATTCAGGGTATTCAGATCACACGCATGAGTTTGGCTTTATATGAAGAAAATTTTGATAAACGGTTAGATCCGAGAGGACGGATCTATTACTGGCTTACGGGCCAGCGGAACAATTTTGAAACGGACCTGTCTGTAGATGTGGCGGCATTAAGTGCGAACAGGATATCCATTACTCCGATTCATTATGATCTAACCCGATATGATTTTTTAAAAACACTCGATCAGTGGCATTTGAAACAATAATTCAAAGATTAATTTCGGAAGAGGTATAATGAAAAAGTTCTCGTCGGTGATTTCGTTTGTCTTCAATCCCTTATTTTTTGGTGTCTATGTTTTTTCTGCTTTAATCTTTTCACAAAAAAATATTGTGCAAAAAGAGAAATGGATTTTATGGTTCATTGCCCTGTTTTTTGTGACGATACTGCCTTCGATTTATTTGTTCCATCTAAAAAAGAAGAAAGAAATTCGAAGTCTGGATATAGATGACCGAAAAAAACGTATTGTTCCTCTTTTATTGGGATTTATCTGTTTTTCGATCGGCTTTACCATATTGTACCTGTTAAATGCTCCCGGAATTGTTTTGGGGCTGATGTTTTGTTACGTAAGCAATACCTTGATTATCTGGCTTATTACCATATTTTGGAAAGTGAGTGTTCACGCGATCGGAGTTGCCGGTCCATTTATGACTCTTTATATCTGTTTCGGGCAATATATTTTGCCTCTTTTCTTAATTGTAGTTTTGGTCGGTATTTCGAGGATTATTCTCAATAAACATACACCGATGCAGGTCATGGTTGGTACAGGGATAGGTCTTCTGTTGACTCCTCTCCAAATTCATTATCTTTTTTTATAAAATTTTGAATATCGATGATTGCCAATAAAAAAAATGAAATCATTCTCATCCTGGATTTTGGTTCTCAATACACGCAATTGATTGCACGCCGTGTCAGGGAGCAAAAGGTTTATTGTGAAATCAAGCCTTTTAATTTCTCTGTGAAAGAAATACGGCGCATCGAGCCGGCAGGAATGATTCTTTCAGGTGGTCCATCCAGCGTATATGCCAAGAACGCTCCAATTCCTGACAAAGAAATTTTCCAGCTTGGAATTCCGATTCTGGGTATCTGTTATGGGCTTCAGACCATCGCATTTCTTTTGAAAGGCAAAGTCGATCCGGCTATTCGAAGGGAATACGGACATGCTGTTTTTCAAATCGATGATGACAAGGATCTTTTTCATGGATTGAATACATCCCTCAATGTGTGGATGAGTCACGGAGATCATGTTACTGAAATGCCTCAGAATTTTGTTCCATTGGGACATACTGAAAATGCTCCTTTTGCGGCAGTCGCCGATCGTAAAAAATCGATTTATGGAGTTCAATTTCATCCGGAAGTGGTTCACACCGAACAAGGCAAAAAAATTATCCGGAATTTTTTGTTTCAAGTTTGTCATTGCAAAGGGGAATGGACCCCTGACCATTTTATAGAATCCTCGGTTCAAAAAATTCGGGATAAAATCGGCGACGGCAAAGTGGTCTGTGGATTGTCCGGTGGTGTCGATTCCGCGGTCACTGCGACTTTGATATATCGAGCTGTCGGTGAGCGTCTCATTCCTATTTTTGTAGATAACGGCCTTCTTAGAAATGGAGAAGTCGAAGAAATTCGGAAAGCTTTTGAATACATGAACCTGCATTTTGTCAACGCATCTGAAGAATTTCTTCTGGAACTGAAAGGTGTGATCGATCCTGAAAAAAAACGAAAGATAATCGGGAACAGATTTATCAGAATTTTTGAAAAAGAATCAAGAAGATTGGGAAAGATCGATTTCCTTGCACAGGGAACGCTTTATCCCGATGTAATCGAAAGTGTATCGACATGGGGGCCCTCATCTCGGATTAAATCTCATCACAATGTAGGGGGATTGCCTGAAAAAATGCACCTGACACTTGTCGAACCTTTACGGGAACTTTTTAAAGATGAAGTCAGGGAAGTGGGCAAGTTACTGGGACTTGGCAAAAACATTGTTGACAGACACCCTTTCCCCGGACCCGGTCTTGCTGTGCGTATCCTTGGAGAAGTGACAGAAGAACGCCTGGAAATTCTCAGGCAGGCGGATTCGATATTTATCGAAGAACTCAGAAAAAGAAAGTGGTATTATAAAGTCTGGCAGGCGTTAAGTGTACTGCTGCCCGTACAAACTGTGGGTGTCATGGGAGATGAACGAACCTACGAAAATGTGGTTGCTTTGCGCGCTGTAACCAGCGAAGACGGTATGACGGCTGATTGGGCAAAATTACCGGCAGATTTGTTGAATATGGTTTCCAACCGGATTATCAATGAAATACGCGGTGTTAACAGGGTGGTTTATGATGTCAGTTCCAAACCTCCGAGCACGATTGAATGGGAATGACAGAAACAGTTTATCGTATTTAGTATATAGAATGTAGTATATAGCTTAGCATCGATTGTGTAGAATATTGTACATGATAGGTCGTTGAGGAAAGCATATTATAGAAACTGCGTTGGGTTGAAATCCCTTACCAATACTTGTGGAGTTTGAATATGTGTGGAATCGTTGGATATTTGGGATCACGTTCAGCTTTGCCGCTGATGATGAATGGCTTAAAGCGTCTGGAGTATCGGGGGTATGATTCAGCCGGGATTGCAGTTATCCAGGATGGTAATTTGTTGGTTGAAAAGCAGGTGGGGAAAATCACCGATCTGGAAAAGAAGATAGGCGGTATTCAATTTACTGCGACGGCGGGTATCGGGCATACGCGTTGGGCCACCCACGGCATTCCATCTGAAGAAAATGCGCATCCACATTTTGATTGTAAACACAAAATCGCACTGGTTCATAATGGGATTATCGAGAATTATATCCAACTCAAATCTAATTTGGTTGCCAAGGGGCATAAATTTTCTTCTGAAACGGATACGGAAATACTGGTCCATTTGATCGAGATGTTTTATGAAGGAGACATGGCTTTTGCCCTTCGAAAAGCACTACAGCTGGTTCAGGGTACATTTGGAATACTGGTTCTATCGAGTCATGAACCGGATCGTATTTTAGCTGCGCGTCGCGGAAGCCCGCTGGTTATCGGTGTGAAAGATGGTGAAACTTTTATGGCTTCAGATGGTTCGGCCCTTGTTGAACACACCCGTGAAGTGATCTATCTCGGAGATGATGAGATGGCTATTATTGACCGGGATGGGATTCAGGTTAGAACACTACAGGATGAGGAAGTTAAAAAGGCGGTCGAAGAATTGTCTTTTGATTTGACACATATTCAGAAGGGTGGATATGCGCATTTTATGCTCAAGGAAATATTCGAGCAACCGGAAACAATCATTGATTCGATGAGAGGAAGGCTACTTCTGGAAGACGGATCAGCCAAATTAGGAGGATTGGAGAAATTTTGGAGAAGAATAAAATGCAGTGACCGTCTGATTATCACGGCATGCGGTACTTCATGGCATGCCGGATTAATCGGTGAATACCTTATCGAAAAGCTTGCCCATATTCCGGTCGAAGTAGAATACGCTTCCGAATTTCGTTACAGGGATCCTGTGATTACGGAGAAAGATACCGTACTTGCCATTACTCAATCCGGAGAAACAGCTGACACACTGGCTGCAATCAAAGAAGCAAAACGGAAAGGTGCGCTGGCTCTGGGGATGTGCAACGTGGTCGGAAGTACCATCGCACGAGAGACGGATGCAGGGGTCTATTTGCATGCAGGGCCTGAAATTGGTGTGGCTTCAACAAAAGCGTTTACATCACAGGTAATGACACTCGGCCTCATAGCGCTGGCCCTGGGAAGAACCGGCACGCTTTCAGCCGAGGAAGGCCAATTTTTAGCGCAGGAAATGAAAAAGCTTCCGGATAAAATTCGTTCTATTTTGAATCAAACAAAAAAGATAAAGAAGATTGCAGAGAAAATGGTTCAGCATAATCATGCCCTGTATCTCGGAAGGGGATTCAATTATCCTGTTGCCCTCGAGGGTGCACTTAAAATGAAAGAGATTTCTTATATTCATGCAGAGGGATATCCTGCAGCTGAAATGAAACATGGGCCCATTGCACTGATTGATGATGCCATGCCTGTTGTCTTTATTGCTATAAAAGATCCTGTTTACGAGAAAGTGCTCAGTAATATTGAAGAAGTCAAGGCAAGACAGGGATTTGTTGTTGCTATTGTTACCGAGGGGGATACTGAAGTCAAGGAAAAAGTAAACCGGGTGATTGAAATTCCTGAAACAGCCCAGTGTTTGACACCGATTTTAACGGTGATTCCTCTTCAATTACTTGCATATTATACTGCTGTTTTAAAGGGGTGTAATGTGGATCAACCGAGAAACTTGGCAAAAAGTGTTACAGTTGAGTAGAAAGGAAGATATTCTATGAGAAAGTGGCTATTATTTGCATTTATTTTTCAGCTGACTGTCATAGCCCAAAATTGTCGGTCGCAAGAGGCAGCAGTGGACAGCCTTTTCTACCGAGGAGTTCATCTTTATCAGGATAAAAAGTTTTCAGAAGCAGTTCAAATGCTTGAATTTATGGACCGGATTTATCCAAACCATTCCCGAACCACAGCAACTTTGTTAATGCGCGGAAAATGTTATTTAAACCTGGCTGATTATCAGAAAGCAATTAATGTTTTTTTAAAACTAATTCAGGATTATCCGAAAAGCAAATATCTTGATGATGCGTTGTACGGACTTGCCACCGGGTATTATTATTCGGGAGATTATCGAAAATCTGTATTCTACCTATTGGAGCTTCTGGAAGGCAATGCAGATCACAGGTTGATGCGAAAAGCAGCAAAGTTTTCATCTGAGATTATGGATTACAGGATGAGAAATGAGGATCTAAGGCTTTTATTGGAGGATGTGAAGAGCGAACGGGGGAAAGCGGCAGTCATCATTCGATTGGCACAGCGTGAAATAAACCAGCAGCATTTTCAAGAAGCTAAAAAGATTATTCTGGATTTTATGGACAGTTACCCGAACAGTCCCTATGTTTTTCAATTGCAACAGTTACTGACACAATCTGAAAAGCTTGGCCAGGATTATTTGAAAATTGGTGTTATTCTTCCGCTTTCAGGCTCCCTATCAGATCAGGCCAAAGCTTTGCTTGATGGGATTCAATTTGCAGTAAATACGCATAATAAAAACCGGAAAGTAAAAGTGGAACTTGTTATCCGGGATTCCAAAGGAAATATCCTGAGCGCTATTCAGGCGGCACAGGAACTTTGCGAAAAAGAAAACGTGCCTGTTATTATCGGTGAATTGGAAAGCGAGATTACAGCTGCGGTTGCTGCAGTTGCCCAGGCCAGCGAGGTTGTTTTGTTGGCACCTGTGGCGACCGAAACCGGCATTACCGGAATCGGACCCTATGTATTTCAGCTGAACAGCACATTAAAAGACAGGGGTGAAATGATTGCGGAATATGCGGTTTCAGGATTGGGGATGAAAAAGTTTGCAGTATTGTACAATGCGGACGATTACGGGAAAACCATGAGTGACGCTTTTGTTAAAAAAGTTAAATTACTGGACGGTGAGATTCTTGCAGAAAAGTGGTATTTTGAGGGGACCAAGGATTTAGGGCAACAGTTTAAAGCAATTCGTGAAGTGGGTATTAAAAGAATGATTAAAGATTCATTAATCATTTTGGTCGATGAAGATCAACTTGAAGATTTTGCCGGCCGAGGAAATGCAATTTACGTATCTCAAAATATATCAGAACTGGTCGATTCCACCAGTCTCGCAGTAACCACAATTGACGGTATTTTCCTGCCTGTTTATACTGAAGATCTTCCCTATGTTATTCCACAACTGGCCTTTTATAATCTTGGAGGACAGATATTTGGAGGAGCCTTCTGGTACGATCTGGAAATTCTTGATACGCATCAAAAATATATAGACGGAGCAATGTTTATCAGCGACTTTTATATTGATCCGACTGATTTCCAGTACTATCGATTTAGAGATGAATATAGAAAAATGATGAATAAAACGCCGGATAGAATGGAAATTTTCGGCTATGATGCCGCAAACCTGATATTGCAAATTACGGAAGAAACTGCGCTCACTTCTGTCGAAATGCAAAAAATATTGTCATCGAAAAAGAAATTTGACGGCATTCGAGGCGTTATATCATTTAATCAGGAAAGAGTGAATCCAATGGTTCGCCTTCTGCAATATCGCAGCGGCAAGATTATTCTCATCAAGTAACGGTTATGTTCTTTGAAAAAAAATCTGATCTTTTCATCGGACGTTTTGCGGGACTTTATCACAGCGGTGTTGTATGTCACGCTTTTAGCACCAGAAAAGGTGGAGTCAGTCAAATTCCATTTGACTCACTGAACCTTGGAGATCGCTGCGGGGATGATCCAAAAAATGTTCACGAAAACAGAGAAAGACTTTTCCAATCGCTTGGAATCAAAACTGAGAAAATAGCAATCCCAATACAAATTCACAGTAACAATATCCTTGCCGTGAACACTCCAGGTATCTATCCGGATACAGATGGATTGATTACCAATGTGTCTGGTATTTTTCTTGTTATTCAAGTTGCTGATTGTCTGCCGGTTTTTCTACACGATCCGATTCATCAAGCAATCGGAATGGTGCATGCAGGATGGAGAGGAAGTGTACTGGAAATTGTGAAAAAAGCTGTATCTGCAATGGAAATAAATTACAATTCACGGGCAGAAGACCTTCATGCTTTTTTAGGGCCATCGATTGGTCCATGCTGTTACGAAATTGGTGAGGATGTTAGAAGGCAATTCCCGGAAAATGTGATTCAGGGAAATTGCCTGGATCTCTGGAAGGTCAATCAGAATATTTTAATTGAAAGCGGCGTTTCGATTAATCATATCACCGTCAGCGGACTATGTACGTTTTGCTATTCCGATAGGTTCTTTTCTCATCGGAAGAGCGGTGGAAAAACAGGAAGAATGATGGGGATATTTGGATTAAAAGAAAAAACTTGATATTAATAAAAAAAGAAACTAAATTTGACAAATGGTAGACAGGTTCAAGGAGGAGGTGAAAGAACCGAAAATTCTTTGTTTATTTTTATCAGAATTAACAATGTAAGCAATTCATCTAAAACGTATAGTGAAGGAGGAAAAAATGAAGAGTCGTAGTGCGTTAATCGGAATGATTATTTTATGTCTTTTTATGACATCAGCTTTATTCGCAGCATCAGATATAGGACTAAAGGGTGTCGGTCCGCAGTTAGGTTACGTTAGTCCCTCAATAGGAGGTCTTGGAGGCGCAATCGGTTTAGGAGGTGTAGTGGACTTGGGAATGATAACTCCCCAGATTGGTCTTCAGGGTGATGTGTTGTATTGGAGCAAAAGCAACGATTATGTGGGTTATAAATGGTCATATTCCCAGCTATATATTTCCGCCATCGCGAAATATTATTTCGAACATAAAAAAGGTGCGTCCCTAATGCCCTATGCGGGTGGTGGTTTGGGGCTCTGTATCGGAACTTGGAAAGAAGAATGGGAAGTTAGTTGGTATGGTTCGCATTACAATGATTCACAATCCGCAACTAATCTGGTTTTTCAGTTTCTCGGCGGTGTAAAGCATCCATTTTCTCCTAAAATGTATGGATTTGCTGAGGCTAGGTATTCGTCCAATAGCGGTATTTTTGCAAGCTACTGGGGAATTTTCGCGGGTCTGGTGTTCTCTCTTAAATAAAACATTCTAAGATCCATTATTTTAAAAGGCTTTGGCGAACAGTACCAAAGCCTTTTTTCTATTTTCCCAGGATTAATTTACACTTGCATCAGTGATTGAAATCATTTACATTACATTTTAATCAAATAAAAAAATAATGCTAAAAAATAAAATACATATTCTTTTAACTCTTTTACTTGCTTTAATTTTTTACTATAACAGTATTGCCCGCGTATTTACAGTAGGAGGGGGTATTGGTTTCGGCTCTCCTGTACATCCTGTTTTATTTCAGGATTATTACAGGCAAGGGACAGGATATAGCGGTGTATTGAAGTTTAATTTCTTGAGCCATACAAGTATCGTGCTCAATCTTTCCTATCAACCGATTCAGTCGGATTTGAATACTATACGAAATGAAATCGAAGACAGATTGGATCAGCCCTACTACGTCAAGTCATTGGAAAGCAAAGGATTTGTTACAGGCCTGGTTTCTTTAAACATTCTTCAATATTTTCAGGAAAATGCAAAAGCTTACAGATTCTATATAACAGCAGGCGGTGGCTATGGCTTTAAAAGGGTGCATAAAACGAAAATGCAACTGTTTTTGGGATATGCCGATGAATTTGAATTTGATCCCAAAGACGGATACCAGGCTGGAATTAATGGCGGTTTGGGACTTGAAATAGGACTAAACGATAATACATCTTTTTATATTCAGGGATTATATCATTATCTGTTTACCGAGGATATTGAATTATACAATCCAAAATCGGGAATGATTGAATCAATTCATGATGGAACTTCCTTTGTTGTCGTATCGTTTGGCTTTCTTATTGACTTTTAATCGAAATGTGATTACGTACCAGATATTTTCTGCAAGGCTTTCCATTTCAATGTATAATCGGATTGTTAATAGGGGATGATGATGATTGGAAGAGCGTTAACCATTGCAGGATCGGATTCCGGAGGGGGTGCCGGAGTCCAGGCAGATTTGAAAACTTTTTCAGCATTCGGTGTATATGGAATGTCTGTCATTACTTCTGTGACAGCACAGAATACAGTGAAGGTACACGGTATTGCCGGACTGGAACCTCAGTTTGTTGGACTCCAATTTGAAGCGGTCCTCACAGATATCGGTATCGACGGCGTAAAGACCGGCATGCTTTACGATGCAGGAATTGTTCAGACAGTTGCATCCAAATTGAGGCAAAATTCCATCCCGCATGTGATCGTCGATCCTGTGATGGTTGCAAAAGGGGGAGATCAGCTTCTTGAAGCGAGCGCGGTTGAAATATTTAAAAGGGAGATGATTCCTGTGTCCACATTGGTTACGCCGAACATACCCGAAGCCGAACTGCTGGCCGGTATCCCGATTCGCACGGAGGAGGATATTCAGGATGCAGCCATTAAAATCATGGACATGGGTGGTCGTGCCGTTCTGATTAAAGGGGGGCATTCTCAGGGAAATCATGCTGTCGATATTTTATTTGACGGTACAACCTTTACAAAATTTGCAAGTGAAAGAATTAATTCGAGAAACACACACGGAACCGGATGCACTTATTCTGCTGCTATTCTGTCCAATCTTATACAGGGGCATTCGATGATTGAAGCTGTTCGAATTTCCAAATCGTTTATCACCGAAGCCATTCGATATGCGTTTTCACTTGGAAAAGGACACGGTCCTCTGAATCATTTCGTGGATATTCAATCCATACAACAAAATCCGTGAATTCAGTCAAAAAGAATAAAATGCTTCTCCATTGCTGCTGTGCGCCGTGCAGTACGCATCCGATTCGAATGCTGCAAAACGAGTTTGAAGTGACCGCATTTTTTTATAATCCCAATATTCATCCGGAGAAAGAATACAGACAGCGGCTTTTTGAGATGAAAATGTTGATGGAGAAGTGGGGCATTCCAATGATCATCGATAATTACGATGTCGATCAATGGTTTGATTCTGTGAAAGGATTCGAAGAGGAAGCCGAAGGAGGAAAGCGATGTGCAATCTGTTACGAGTTCAGGTTGTTGAAAACCGTTCAAGTTGCCAACGAAAACGGATTCGATTATTTCGCAACGACTCTGTCAGTCAGTCCACACAAAAAAGCGGATATCATTAATGCAATCGGGAAAAAACTTGAGAAACAGTATGGAGTTCCATTTTATGCTGCTGATTTTAAAAAGAAGGACGGATTTAAAATTGGTTGTGAGATAAGCCGGGAAGAGGGATTGTACCGTCAGCATTACTGCGGCTGTGTTTTCAGTCAGAGAGAAAGTAAAAACAGAGAAAAACGTCATGATTAATGGATACAAATTCGGCCAAATCATTATTGATCGTGTTTCTTATACAAACGATGTGATCATTCTGCCGGATCGTGTACAGGAAAATTGGAGAAGACAAAAAGGACATCTTCTTCAGCTTGTTGATATTCAAGAGAGTATCAAAGAGGCAAATCCCAAAACCGTAGTTATTGGAACCGGAAAGTTCGGAGTCATGCGGATTGCGGAGGATATCAGAGGATATATGAAAAAACAGGAGATCACACTGCATGCCGAACGTACAGATGAAGCAGTAAAAATATACAATAGATTGATTGAGGCTGACAATCGTATTATCGCCGCTTTTCATATTACCTGTTAATAACGGACTGTTTTCTTGGCCATGGAGAGAAAATTGAGCAAACCGAATATCTATATCACACGGGTTATCCCGCAAACGGTTACCGATTATTTAAAGAAATATTGTGCGGTTGAAGCCAATCCGGAAGATCGGATTCTCTCAATGAATGAATTGAACCAAAAAGTCAAAGGCCGGGACGGCGTTATATGCATGTTGACGGATACGATCAATTCAGAAGTTTTGGATGCTGCTGGACCGTCCTGCCGTATTTTTGCCAACTACGCAGTTGGGTACAATAATATTGATGTGGAAGCAGCCACGAAACGCTCCATTGCCATTACAAACACACCCGGCGTTTTGGATGATGCGACATCCGATTTAGCCTGGGCCTTGTTGTTCGCAGTTTCCAGAAGGATTGTCGAAGCGGATCGTTTTACTCGTTCAGGCAAATTTAAAAGCTGGGGACCGACCCTGTTTTTGGGAAGGGACATTACCGGAAAGACCGTAGGTGTGGTCGGCGCGGGCCGTATCGGTTCCAATTTCGCAAAAAAAACGAAGGCATTTGGAATGCGCATTCTGTACACCAGTTCGAAGCCGAATCCCCAATTGGAAAAGGAAACCGGCGCCAAATTTGTCGATAAATCCACTCTGTTGAAACAGTCCGATTTTATCTCTTTGCATATTCCCTTGAATTCTTCCACGCGTCATTACATTGGCGAGAAAGAATTCAAGCTCATGAAAAAGGAAGCGGTATTGATTAATACCTCCAGAGGGCCGGTGGTGGATGAAAAGGCGCTGGTGAAAGCGTTGCAAAAAAGAGAAATCTGGGGAGCCGGTCTGGATGTCTATGAAAATGAACCCGATCTGGAACCGGATCTGAAAAAACTGGATAATGTGGTTATTCTTCCACACATTGGTTCTGCCACGATTGAGACCCGGACGAACATGGGCATGATCGCAACACGGAATATCGTTCAGTTCTTCAACGGAGAAATACTGGAAAACTGTGTGAACCCTGAAGTGCTGAAAAAGTAATTAATTTTTAGTTTATAAAAAATAAAGGCGTCTTAATTGTGGGACGCCTTTATTTTTGGGAAAATCTGAAATCCAATTAAGTAAATCAATAACCAAATAGTTTCGGCAAGAACAGGCTGATCCCCGGGATGTATGTGATCAGCATCAGAACGATGATCATAGCTAAGAAAAAGGGAAGCAGGGTTTTGGTAATATCCGCGATGGTGGTCTTGCCGATGCTGCATCCGAGAAACAGGACGGACCCCACAGGAGGCGTGCACAATCCAATGCAGAGATTCAATACCATGATAATGCCGAAATGGAGGGGCGTTATGCCGAGCTGTATCACAATCGGTAAAAATATAGGTGTGAAAATCAGAACGGCAGGTGTCATATCCATAAACGTTCCCACAATAAGAAGGATGATATTGATTATTAAAAGAATGAGGACTTTGCTGTTTGTCAGTCCGATCAGCGCTGCGCTGATATTCTGGGGAATATTTTCATAGGAAAGAATCCACGACATGGCCTTGGACGTACCGATGAGAAGCATCACGATGGCCGTGGTTTCGACGGTTTTTAACAGGATTTGCGGCAAGTCCCTGATCTTTACCTCCCTGTAGAAAACCACGGAAAGCAACAGAGCATAGATTACGGCCACTGCGCTGGCTTCAGTGGCAGTGAAATATCCAGCAAGAATTCCACCGATGACAATGATCACCAGCAGCAGGCTCGGAATCGCATCGAGGAACTTTTTTATTCCAGCGAGAAAGAGTACTCTTTCGCCCACCGGATATTTTTTTATCACGGAAATAATGGCACATACTGACATCAGTCCCAGACCGACCAGAATGCCGGGTAAATATCCGGCAATGAATAGAGCGGCAATAGAAACACCGCCGCTTGCCAGAGAATAGATAATCAGAATATTACTTGGGGGAATGAGTAATCCCGTGGTTGCACTGGTCACAGTCACGGCCGTATTAAAGTTTTTATCATAACCTTCCTTATTCATCATGGGAATCATGAAGCCCCCGATGGCCGAAGTAGCTGCCGCTGCTGATCCCGAAATAGCACCGAAAAACATACAGGCCAGTACATTGACATAGGCCAGGCCGCCCGGAAGCATTCCAACCAATGCTTTTGCAAAGTCGATAAGCCTGCGGGCAATGCCTCCACGTCCCATGATTTGACCGGAAAGAATAAAAAATGGAATTGCCAGCAGAGCGAAGCTGTTAATTCCCGTAGCCATCTGCTGGGCCACGGTCGTAATGGCCGGACCCGGTGCAATGGTAAAAAGCATGGTCAATATGGTCGATATGCCGATGGCAATAGCGATAGGCACGCTCAGAGCTAACAGAATAACAAAGCTGACAACAAGTATCAAAGCAGAAATTTCCATCACATTTTTCCCTGTATCTTAAAAGTAATAAGATTATTTCCCATCCGATCAATCCAGAGCACTGATTTGAGGCCCGGATGCCTGTTCGGAAGGATTACGAATGGCATCCACAATAAATCCGATACAATATAAAATCATCAGGATACCGGAAAAAGGAAGAACTATATAGATATACCCCATTTTAATGTTTAAAGCGGGGGAGATTTGTTTCAAAGCAAGAGTCAGGCTGACCAGTTTTATGCCGCCGATTACCATAATGAACAGAGCAAAAATCAGTACAATCGAATATACAAGTACTTCAATAATCCGTTTTTTCGTTCCTTTGAGTTTATATGTCAGCACATCGATTCCAAGATGAGATCGGGTATAAAGCGCATAAGCGGCACCGAGGAGGCCAATCCAGATCAGAAGGAATCCGGCCAATTCCTCGGTATACGAACTCGGATTTTTCAGGATGAAACGGGTAATTACCTGCCAGCTCACATCCAGTACAATAGCTGCCATGAGAACGATTAAAATGTGGGTAATAATTTTATTTACCCATTTTATAATTATATTCATCTGAATCACCTTTTTGTGTGAATGATATTATTTATAGATGGAGAAATTAATATTTATTCAATTTGTTTGATTTGCTGGATTAACGGATATATTTCTGTTCCTTTATAGGATTCATGCATGGGTTGTACCCTGTCTATAAATGGCTTTTTGTCCGGATGGATTACTTCCACACCTGCTTTTTGGACTTCACGCAAAGCTTCTTCCTCTGATTCTTTCCATAATTTTCTTTGGTAAATCACGGATTCATCCACAGCTTCCTGAAGCCATTGCTGTTTCTGCGGACTTAAACTGTTCCAGACGACTGTGCTCATCAATAGAATGTCCGGTATGGCTGTGTGTTCATCTAGACTGTAGTATTTGCATACCTCGTAATGTTTGGACAGATAAAAACTCGGCGGATTGTTTTCGGCACCGTCGACCACTCCCTGCTGGAGAGCAGTATACAATTCTCCCCAGGGAATCGGTGTGGGAGAACCGCCGAGACTCTGCACCATTTTAAAAGAGGTAAGGCTTTTCATAACCCGGATTTTCATTCCATTTAAATCATCCGGTTTCAATATGGGTTTGTCTTTGGTATAAAAACTTCGGCTGCCGGCATCGTAATAACACATGCCCCGAAGGAAATAATCCTCGCCGCCCAAAAGAATTTGTTTCCCGATGTCACTGTTGAGCACTTTCCATCGGTGCTCATCGCTTCTGAATAAATAGGGAATGCCGAAAATCTGCATTTCGGGAACAAAGGCCTCCAAGGGAGCCGTGGAAACCTTGGTCATGGCCAAACTGCCGATTTGAAGCAGTTCAATCAATTCTCGTTCATTACCGAGCTGTCCGCTGGGGTAAATATCGATGCGCATGGTACCGTTAGATTTTTCTTTCAATCTTTCTGCCATGAAAACCATGGCCTTGTGAACGGGATGTGTCATGTCCAGTGCATGGGCCAGTTTCAGTATGTGTACGCGGGATTGCTGGTGGCAATTGAATATCAGAAAGCCGGAAATAAAAAGAAAAATAAATGTTCGCTTCATTGAAACTCCTGATTACTTACTGGATTTAATGATTTTTTTCATAAAAGTCAATAACGGTTTTTTAAACTCTTTTCGTTTCAAAGCATATTCAATCGTCGTCTTAATAAAATCCAATTGATTGCCGATATCATGCCGCTTGCCCTCGATCGTATAAGCAATGATATTTTCATGGTGCATTAAAATCCGGAGTGCATCGGTGAGCTGAATTTCATTGGCTTTTCCGCGTGCAGTTTGATCCAGAGCTTTGAAGATTTCCGGTGTGAGAATGTATCTTCCGGCTACAGCGAGGTTGGAGGGGGCCTCTCTGGGAGAGGGTTTTTCGATCATTTTCTTTACCTGCATAATGTGGTCGCTCAACCGTTCTCCGCCGACTATTCCGTAGCGGGAAATATTTTCTTTAGCGACTTCTTCGACACCGATAATGGTTTGCCTGTATTGATTATAGTTATCGATCAACTGCTGTGTGGCGGGAATAACCGAGTCGATGATACAGTCTCCCAGTAAAACTGCAAATGGTTCATCACCCACGTGGTGGCGGGCGTACTGGATTGCATCACCCAGGCCGTTAAATTCTTTCTGACGAATGAAATGAATGTTGGCCATATCTGCCAGATGCCGGATTTCATTATATCGTTCGCTGTCCTGTCTATCCTGTAAATGGGTTTCCAACTCAATATTTCGATCAAAATGATCCTCGATGGCCCGCTTGCCTTTTCCCGAAATAATCAAAATATCGTCAATGCCCGAATCCACAGCTTCCTGGACTACCAGTTGAATGGTGGGCGTATCGATGATCGGCAGCATTTCCTTGGGTTGGGCCTTTGTAGCGGGCAGGAAACGCGTTCCCAATCCGGCTGCCGGAATAACCGCTTTTCTTACGATCTGCATTGGATCTCCTTAAACGATAAATGGTCTGATGACTCTGGCATTTATTTTTGTGAGTTCGATAACCAGTTTTTTTAACATGGTATCGTCCTGATAGATTCCAATGATCGAACCTCCAGAACCCGTAAATTTTGCCGAAGCACCGCATGAGCGTGCCGTGTCGATGAGTTCTTTGTTGTTCTTGCTGATATCAACGATTTTTGACCGGCAATCAAAATTTTCGTTCATTAACTGATAAAGTTTCTTTGCATTTCTTTCCAGGATGGCTTCACGTCCTTCTTCGGCGATAGCTGCGATTCTGTCCAGGATTTTAATGACATTTTTGTCACCCTGATCAAATTTTGTGCGTATCGGATTAAGCACTTTTCCTGAGACTTTGCTTAAATCGGTTTTATAGGCAATATACAGATTGGGCAGGCGGGAAGGATCGAGCCGTTCATATTTTCCGCGATTGTGTGCTTCATAATATCTTTTTTCAAAATCCATATACACACAGCCTTCATAGGCCTGAATGACACGGTCCTGAAGTCCTGCATTGATTCCCAGCTCATCGATTTCTGCGGAAAGCACCAGTGTGGGGAGCATCTCAATAGGAATTTTAATGTTGTAAAACTGCATTAATGCCCGCATGCTAGCGGTCACAATCGCACTCGATCCGGCCAGACCGACCTGCCGCGGTATGGATGAGCTGTATCGAATTGTGAAGTTCTTTATAGGGAGACGGGTTCCATGCAGTTCACAGTATTCGCTAAATTTTTTAATGGCAGCCTTGACCAAGCGGGAGCCGCCGTAATATCCGTTCATCTGAATCGTTTCGACGAGATGGTGGATATTCCGGAATACATTGATGTCTGTTTCCTGCTGTTCAATGTGTAATTCGGGAGATTCGTACAGGGAAACATGAGCGCCAAAATTCCGGACGATGATGGAAATGGTTTTTCCAAAATAACCATCGGAAGGATTGCCGAGCAGTCCGGCCCGGGCATATGCGCGCGTTTCGACAATCATAAATATCGCTTAGACGAGAGAATTGTTTTTCGTGAACTCGATCAGTTCATCCACTTTGGCAAATGCGAGACCCACTGCTGTATCCGCAGCCCCGTAATAGATTGCCAGCCTTCCCGTTTCTGTATCACAAAGGGTTGAGCATGGGAAGACCACATTGGGTACATCTCCGACGCACTCGTACAGTTTTTGAGGTGACAGGACATAAGGCCGGGTTCTGTATATCACTTTCCAGGGCTGATCCAGATCGAGCAGGGCAACCCCGGCGCTGTAGACATAACCATTGCACGAAGTCAGCACACCATGATAGATCAACAGCCATCCTTCTGATGTTTCAATCGGCACGGGACCACCTCCGATTTTTGTGGACTGCCATGAATCCTGAACCGGTCCCATCATGTGGCGGTGATTTCCCCAGTATTCCAGATCGGGGCTTTCGCTGTAAAAAATGTCGCCGAAGGGTGTGTGAGCATTGTCGGAAGGACGGCTGATCATGATATATTTGTCCCTGATTTTCCGGGGGAACAGAACACCATTGCGGTTGAACGGGAGAAAAGCGTTCTCCAATTGATAATATTCTTTAAAATCCTTTGTGTAGCCGATTCCGATTGTCGGGCCGTGATACCAGTTGCACCAGGTCACGTAGTAGCGGTCTTCGATCCATACGACGCGGGGATCATATCCGTACACAAATCGCCCGATCTCTTTATCGTCACAATGGAACTGGATCGGTTTGCTGTCAATATTCCATGACATACCGTCTTTGGAGAAGCCGGTGTGAAGCTGCATTTTTCTGGATTTGTCGTCGCAGCGAAATACACCGGCGAATTCATCCTTGTACGGAACGATCGCACTGTTGAATATGCTGTTCGAACTAGAAGTCGCATTTCTGGGAATGATCGGATTATTTTCGTATCTCCAGACCACATCACTGCAGTCCGAAGGTTTGTCTTGCCATGGGATGTTGGGAACGGGTTTCTCATTGATAATTTTAATTTTTCCCATGATCGAATCCTTTATTTTTAACAATAAATCAAAAATGGCTAACTGATTTATCCCATGATCACTTTTACAGTATGTTCCTTACTGTCCTGAAAAGCAGGGAGGAGATTGCCGTCAATGTTTTTCCCGCCCACAATGATTTGAGAAATTCCTTTGTTGACACCGTTCGGATTTTCGATCTCAATAAGATAGGTGGCATTTCTGTATAGTCGTTTCAGTGAGAGTTTCTTCCATGTTTTGGGAATACAGGGATCGATTCGCAATCCTTCATAATCTGGCTGGACTCCGAGAAGATACTGTGAGACGCCGAGGAAATTGGCGGAAGAAGTTCCAGTAAGCCATGAATTTTTAGCTTCTCCAAATCTGGCTGAGTCGCTGCCCGCGATCATCTGTGAGTAGCAGTACGGTTCGCACCGGTGCAGATCGCTGATCTCTTCACGTGCTGCCGGACAGATGGTTTTGTAATATTTCATGGCTTCTTCACCACGGCCAAGGTTGCACTCTGCGATCACAACCCATCCGTTGGGATGACAAAAGACGCCGGCATTTTCCTTGACACCGGGAGGATAGGAAGTGATCTCGCCTTTTGTGTAATCATATTCCGAGTAAGCGGGCTGTTGAACCACTACACCGTGTTTTGTATAGAGTCGTTTGCTGAGAGAATTCATGGCCTTTTCGAGCATGCCGTTCTCAATACCCACTTTTGCCATTCCCATAAATGTCTGAGGTTCGATAAATATCTGGCCTTCCTTGCACTCTTTCGATCCGATTTTTTTACCGAATCTATCGTAAGCGCGAATAAACCACTCTCCGTCCCATCCGTGTTTGTAGATAGCCTGCAGCATTTCGCCAACGGCTTTCTGTGCCATTTCGGAATGGGTCGTATCATTACGATGTTCGGCAATTTTCCGAAATTCTCGGCCAGCCCAAACGAACTGCGCGGCGATCATTAGGGATTCGGGGACTGATCCGATTTTGTCATCAAGTTTTGCCTGTTCGGCATCCGCCTGGAAGGTGTCACCGGGATTGATGCTCACAATGGTTAAATTGAGACAGTCATTCCAGTCCGCGTGACCGATTTTTGGCAATTGATGGGGTCCGAGATTGTTTAAAATAAATTTAAATGATATTTCCAAATGTTCATAGAGAGAGGCAGTGTCTTCCGGATTGTTATCGAAAGGGGCCTGCTCGTCAAGGATGGACCAATCACCGGTTTCCTTAATGTAGGACGCTGTTGCTAAAATGAGCCAGCAGGGATCGTCATTGAAACCGACACCCACATCGGCATTGCCTTTCTTGTCCAATAACTGATACTGATGGTAACACTCGCCGCTTCTCCACTGAATGGCCGCGAGATCGAGAATGCGTTCTCGGGACCATTCGGTCGGAATCAAATGCACGACACCGAAAAGATCTTGACACGCATCTCTGAAACCGATGCCCCGGCCAATCCCTGTTTCGTACAGCGAAGCGGAACGGGACATTTTGAATGTAATCATGTTCTGGTACTGATTCCAGATATTCACCATCGTGTTCAGAGGACTGTCCGGTGTTTCAACCTGAAATTTATTGAGAAGATCATCCCAGTATTCTTTTAAATCATTAAACGCTTTTTCAGAGTTTTGGCGGTTTAGATATTTCGAAATCGTCTCTTTGGCATATTTTTTATTGAGGATCCCTTTTGTGGAGAATTTCTGGTCTTCAGGATTTTCTCCGAATCCCAGCAAGAAGTTGATTTTTCTTGTCTCTCCGGGTTTTAATGTGATTTCGATACAGTGCGATCCGCAGGGATTCCAGCCACAGGCCATCGAATTTTTAGATTGCCCTTGTTCCACTACAACTGGCTCGTGGTTCCCGCGATAAGGCCCGAGAAATGTATCCCGGTCCGTATCGAATCCCTTGACTTTTTCGCTTGTTGCAAAATAGGCAAAATGGTTTCGTCGTTCACGATACTCGGTTTTATGATAAATGATCCCGTCTTCGAATTCAACTTCGCCCAGATTAAGTGTTCTCTGAAGATTTGTGGCATCGTGCAAGGCTTCCCAGAGACAAAATTCGATATAACTGAACAGTTTGAATGAACGTGTTTTTTGGGATTTGTTTTCAATGTCCATTTCCCAGATTTCGAGATTCTCGTTCACCGGAACAAAAAAACGTGTCGAAATGCGAAGCCCTTTTCGTTCGCCTGTAATTACAGTGTACCCCATGCCGTGCCGGCAAATGTAATCATCCAGATCCGTTTTCACTGGCATCCAGGATGGAGACCAGATGTCTCCGTTTTCTTCCCGGATGTAAATGTAACGCCCGTCGCTGTCCATAGGGGCATTGTTGTAGCGGTAACGGGTGAGCCGCTGTTTTCTGGCATCGACCATAAAGCAGTATCCGCCTCCGGTATTCGATATCATTCCGAAAAAATCCTGTGTTCCCAAATAGTTCATCCAGGGAAGAGGTGTCTGCGGCGTTTCAATCAGGTATTCTCTGTTTTTGTTGTCAAAGCGTCCGTATTTCATTGATAATTCGTCTCCTGTTGTGTTTTGTTTACAAAACTATATTTGGCTAAAATATTATCCGGTTTATTTTGCAAGTCCGATGGGACTGAAAATTACATAAAGAATCAATGTCGCTGCAACCACGATCAGTCCGGCGATTTTTGCACCTTTCGAAGATGTGAGATCGATTTTGGTATTTTGTTTAAATTCGATTGGTTTTGCCAAAGGCTTGATCAGCGTAATAAAACTCATTACCAGAAGGCAAAGGCCGAAACAGATGGCCATGCGATTGAGAAACTGAACCTGCGGCAGTGCGAATTTGAGTGCCCCGTAAGCGACGATGTTTGTCAGCAAGCCAATGACACCGGCCATAGGCGGTGCCTTGCGTATGAGTAAACCGAAGGCGAAAACAGCCAGGATGCCGGGCGAGATGAAACCCTGGCCTTCCTGGATGATTGTGAATATGCTGTTGCTTATTTTTGGATTTCCCAGCTGCGGTGCCAGCATGACTGCAATAAAACTGAAAACAACCACACAAATCCTGCCGATAAATACAAGCGCTTTCTGCGAAGCTTTTGGAGAAAGATATTTTTTAAAAATATCCATTGTGAAAATAGTGGAAGAGGCGTTGAGCATGGCAGCAAGAGAACTCACCACTGCACCGAGAAGCGCAGCGAGCACGAATCCCAGCAGACCCACTCCATGAGGCAGCACATTTCCGAGAAGCTGTCCCATTGCCGTATCGTATTTAAAAGCAATGAATTTTTCAGTGGTTACGGGTGTATGATTATCTGCGGCTGTTTGAATCGTTTTCATATTATACGTCTGCACTTCTTCATACAAAGCAGGGAAGACACTTTCCCAGGCTTTGTCTTCTGCATTAAATACTTGATACTCCGAATTGCTGGTTTCATTGAATCTCGATGCATTCATTGGAAGTACATATGGATTGTGAATTCGGATGGATTTCATAGTCGCATCATCCGGATAGAGCGCGATCAGAAATCGTCCAGGCTGCCAATTTTGAATTGTGGAATCTGCCGGAGTTTCGGCTATATCCACAAGAAGTGTATTGGGATTGGCTTTCACATATTTTGCCATCACTCCGGCATTGTCGTAAGTGGCTTCTGCCTGCATGTCTTTGGAAAATAAATTGAATGCAATAATACCGGGAATAACGATGACAAAGGGAATAATGAGTTTCAGGAAAGATGCAAAAACAATTCCTTTTTGACCCTGGGCGAGAGAGGCTGAACCGAGGGTCCGCTGGGTGATATACTGATTCAGTCCCCAGTAGTAGAAATTGGGAATCCACAAGCCGAGCAGGAGGGCCGTCCAGGGAAGGATTTGATCGGTTTTGGGCAGGAACATATTCATCCTGACCCGGTTCAGATCCCAGAATCGCTCAAGTGCACCCTGGCTTTCCGTAAAAGTTTTAACTGCAACCGCACCGGTATTGACATTAACGATTTGAGCGGCTTCTGTCACATGACCCAGTTTATTGAATGCAAAGAAAAGGATAATACCGCCTCCAAGGATGAGAGCGCTCCCTTGAATAAGGTCCGCCCAGGCACAGGCTTTTAATCCGCCGGCTGCCACATACAGCATGGCAATCACGCCGATAACCAATGATCCTGTAAAAAGGGGGATGTTGTATCCCATTTTACTTCCGAGTGTCCTGATAGTCAGCGCGCCGGAATAGGTGACAGAACCAAGGAGAAGCATGTAAATGCAAATGGTCGCTGCGGCCATGATTGTTCGGGCGGTGCTGTTGTATCTGTATTCAAGAAATTCGGGCATCGTAAAAATTCCCGCCCTCAAAAAGTAGGGTAAAAAACCGAATGCAACAACAACCAGTGTGATTGCGGCCATCCATTCGTAGCTGGCGATGGCAAGCCCCACATGACTCGCTGCATTGCCGCTCATGCCGACAAACTGTTCCGTTGAAATATTAGCAGCAATTAAAGAGAAGCCGATCAGCCACCAGGTAAGTCCCCGGCCAGCGAGAAAATAGTCTTCACTCGTTTTTTCTTTGCGGCTTTTTAAAATACCGATTGTGACGACGGTCACAATGAATGCAATGAACATGGCGATATCAATCCAATTCAGTCCCATAATGCATCCTTTCATCTGTATCAACATCCCGTTTTAATGCGGTGTTGATTTGTCTGATGTGATGTTTTTTGGATAAGTCAGTTTATAATTACTAAAAACAGATACTTAAAATAATCCCAAATCTCAAACGATCTGACAAAAATCGAGTTTAATATACCACTTATAGAAACAAGAATCAATTGTTTTTTAATGGGTTTTTACTTCAAATATCATTCATTGTATAATACAAATGATTAGTTCAATTTAAAAAGTGATAGAGTTCATTAATAATCATTATTTCTTCGATTGTGCAAAAAATGGGTTGCCCGAAAAAATAAAATTTAGTATACTGGGATCGGACTATTTTTAAAGATAATGATTGATACCCTATTAAACTGTAAGTATAAGTAGTGATTCAAGCAGAAATTAAAGGAGAGTACAGTGACATTTATCGAGACCATATTCGGGCTGAAAGGCAAAACAGCCGCAATTATTGGCGGTGGGGGTGTTCTGGCAGGAGCGATGGCCGAGGGTTTGGCCAGAGCCGGAGCCAATGTGGCTATTTTAGACATTAATGTAGAGAACGGAAAGAAACAATCCGAAAAAATTGCAGATTTAGGTGTCGAATCACTGGCGCTTCGTGTGGATGTTTCCAGGAAAACAGACTTGCAGAAAGCATGTGATGCAATTACCAAAACCTGGGGCAAGGTGGATATCCTCATTAATGCGCCGGGAATCAATTCCGGAACACCCTTTCTTGAAATTTCGGAGGAAGAATGGGAACGGATTCTTAGTGTGAATCTGAAAGGTGTCTTCCTGGCGTGCCAGGTTTTCGGCCAGCAAATGTTAAAACAGAAGTCAGGCAGTATTATTAATATTTCTTCAGCATCTTCTGGACCGCCGTTATCAAAGGTTTACACTTATGCAGTTACTAAAGCGGGTGTGAATAATCTGACGCAGAATCTGGCCAGGGAGTGGGGCACGCAGGGAGTTCGAGTGAACGCAATTGCACCGGGATTTTTCCCTGCGGAACAAAACAAGAAACTTCTGACCAAAGAACGCACGGAAGATATCTTTCGTCACACTCCCATGAAGCGGTTCGGTGAGGCCAATGAACTGGTCGGTGCTGCGATTTGGCTGGCTTCGGAAAAAGCCTCAAGCTTTGTCACCGGAGCCGTTATTTGGATAGACGGCGGCTTTTCTGCCATGACGATTTGAAAGCAGTATTTAGTATATGGTATTTAGTATTTGGTATATAGTATATTTTATATAGAAAATTGAGAACTCTCTATAAAGTTTTTAAACTGTAAACTGTAAACTTATAACTGTAAACTTAAAACTATAAACTGCAAACTATTTTTGGAGGGTCAAATAATGAGTCAATGTGATTTCGGTTTGATCGGACTGGCTGTGATGGGAGAGAATCTGGTTTTGAATATAGAACGAAACGGATATTCCGTGGCGGTCTTCAACCGGACAGTGAGTAAAGTGGATAAATTTATTGAAGGGCGTGCCAAAGGAAAGAACATCAAAGGATGTCATTCGATTGAAGAGTTGATCTCCAGTCTCAAACGGCCGCGTAAAGTCATGCTTTTGGTCAAGGCGGGTCAGGCCGTGGATGATTTTATTGAAAAAATAATTCCACTTTTAGAAAAAGGGGATGTCATTATCGATGGCGGAAACAGCCATTTCCCGGACACGATTCGCCGTACCGGGTATGTTGAATCCCAAGGACTACTCTATATCGGTACGGGTGTTTCGGGAGGTGAGGAAGGCGCACTGAACGGTCCGTCGATCATGCCGGGAGGATCTCCGGCGGCATGGGAGCATGTGAAAGATATTTTTCAAAAGATTTCAGCAAAAACCAGTTCCGGTGAACCGTGCTGTGAGTGGGTCGGAGAGAACGGAGCCGGCCATTTTGTAAAAATGGTGCACAATGGCATCGAATATGGCGACATGCAGATGATCACAGAAATCTATCAGATGATGAATGCCGGACTCGGACTATCCAATGAAGAAATGCACCAGGTTTTTACCAAATGGAACAAAGGTAAGTTAGACAGTTACCTGATCGAGATTACGCGCGACATTCTCGATTACAGGGATGAAGAAGGGAATTACGTCGTGGATCAGATTTTGGATGCAGCCGGACAGAAGGGGACAGGCAAGTGGACGGCGATTGCGGCGCTCGATATGGGTCAGCCCCTGACATTGATCGGTGAGGCCGTGTTTGCGAGATGTCTTTCCGCTCTTAAAGAAGAACGGATCGCCGCCTCAAAGGAACTTTTAGGCCCGAATGTCAAATTCGATGGCGACAAGAATCAGATGATCGATGATCTCGAACACGCTTTGTACGCTTCCAAAATCGTGAGCTATGC
>CAZTZL010000034.1:0-33582 GCA_964617625.1 uncultured bacterium | reverse complement strand
TCTTCCCGAAAGCTCCCAGCCTTCGGGAAGGTAAATCAGTCTGCGCCCGGTGAGGTGTTCTTCACCTCACCGAATAATGGCCGAAGGTAACAAACACCTTCGGCAGCATAAAACTCCATTCTAAAATATTTTTCGCATTCTCCTTGATTTCTTCAACAATATCATTTATTTTATTTTAAAGAAATTCATGCATCTGAAACCATACTACTGTTGAAAACCTCTGCGGATAATACAACTGCGAATATGAGACCTGACAGAATCAATAACGGAACTAACGTACGCAGATTCAGTAATAAAAAGGTGGACTCAAAACTCCAGATTAATCCGGTTCGTTAATGCGAAATCTCAAGCAGTGCCATGGGATTGATTTCATGAAATCACACATAGATCCAACATTTTTTAATATCAAAACCATTATCATTTTAAGCGGGATTACAATTATGTTTTGCAGCAGTTTTACTAAAACCAGTAAAAATCAATATCCTTCTGATTTGAAAATTATCAGTTCCATTGGAGGCGTCCATCCCTGGGAACAAATTCATTTTCTGCGCCTTACCGCCGATGGACACGGGTATTACAAGAAATACATCGCTCGGGAAATAGGCAAGCCTCCCCTAAAAGAAAAAACATTCCGGATTACGCCATCTCAAATCCAAGATGTCTGGGATGCTGTTATGAAGAATGGTTTTTTTCTTTTACAAAGCGAATATAAAAACGAGAATATCACTGGCGGATTTTTTGCCTCGTTAATGATAACCGGCGGTAATCAGACATACAAGGTGAGTATCTGGAATCGAGTCGTTCCCTCATTTACGGCGATTGTACAAACACTGAATTCGGTTACTCCACCAGAGGCTGATCTGCCCTATATCGAATATGTCAAATCTTTAAATCCATAATCAGATAAAAATGGGGTGTGAAAAATGCGAAAATTATTATTAGGAAGGATTGCCTTCTTTTTCATTCTTATGACTGCTGTTTCATTCAGCTTCGGACAGAGTCCTCCCTCGGATTTGAAAATTGTCGGGTGTGCGGGGGGTGTAGCTCCATGGGAAGTCAATACAGCGATCCGTATTGATGCAGAAGGTCACAGTGTGTACTCACAATTCATTTCTAATGCTGTTGCGTTACAACCCCTGGATGTCCAGGAATTCACTCTAACAGAAACGCAGGTAAATCAGATCTGGGAGGCCATACAGGATAATGATTTTTTTAATTTGGACACGGAAACGATCAATGGGGAAATTCAAGACCGAACATTTGCATGGCTGCTGGTGACCGCGGATGGAAATACACATCAGGTATACACACGAAACATTCCCTATGAACCTTTTGACACGATTGTCAATACGATCAACGAGGTCACACCGGATACGCTCGATCTCATTTATGATATTTCGGTTCCGCCTGAAGTCACTTTTGTGGATCCTTTCGAATACGGAAATCAAAGCTTTGATCTTTCTCGGATTCCGGAGCATTATTCGAAAAAGCTTCAGACCATTCTTGAAACGGAACAATCTGTACCGGATAAAACGTTTGCCAGTCAAGGTAATTGCAGCAATTGGGCCACACACGGTACGACCGCAGGTTATAGTATGTCACTCGAAGAAGCAGTGAACCGGGGCATTGCCAAGCTGAGGAGCAAAGGAGGTGTCTACGGGGATCAGGTCTCAATTGATATTGACAATACAGGCAACTATCAGGGAGACGACATTGATGTTACAATCGATCTGGAATTTTATGGTAAGAATGCCACAACGGAAAATGTTCAGAATATCAAAGATGCCATCGAAAATACATGGAACGGATATCAGACAAGCAACGGCAACAACGTCAATGTCACAGTCAACACAAGGTCCGATCCTTCGGCTACATCGCCTCCGGGAACACAGGGTTACCATCAAATTGAACTGGGGAATCCTCAGGCCAGCTATATCGACGGTATGGGGACGGATTTCGATGTGAATCGGTGCGCCGGTTCTGGTAATTGGAGAACATCCGGTGACGATCTGGATGAAATGTACTCCCATGAAGCCGGCCACCTGTTAGGACTTGATGATTACTATCAGGGGTACAACAAACAAGCGGATGGAACATGGAAGCGAGAAAGTGACGGCACGACTCTAACAAACGATCAGATGACACAGCAGTTAAAAGAAGTTTATCCGGACATGAGTGAAGAAGATATTAAAAACTGGCTCGGCCAGGATGACATCCAGCGAGTGACCCAACCTGAAGCAGGTCACGAAAACGATTTAATGGCAGATCTGGATGGAGAGGTGCAACAAGATGAAATCGATCAAATTACGAACGATCCCGGTCTCATCATAGAGGTCAAACCCGGTTCTGTTATCGTTAATAAGGACGATTCGGAACAGAATTATGTGATGACCCGAGGACGCCGCATTTTTGTCCCATCAGGAGGGAAAAAGACCCTGGAAGGTCTGTTTGCATCCTGTATCGATGCATCGGATGGTGTTCCTTCTGAGGGAGCTGTTTACGATCTTGTACCCCATCTCTCGAAGTGGACCAACATTAAATCTGCTCAATACCTATTGACTCTCGTTGATTATATTGATGAAAAGGAACTATTTGGAATGATGAATTCAAATGCAGTTTTAGCCATCTGGGCAATTACAGATTTTCCTTCTTATTTAGACGAGGGAACGCGACAACTGCTCACTGATGCAGGAATAGATTACAATACCATTCCGCCGGATTTCCCCAGATTAAGCGATCCCAATCCCGAGGATACAAATACGGTATATCTCATTCCCGATGAGCTGTTTACTGTTGAGGTTACACCCGGCAACTCCCTGCTGGATGTGGGAGAGAGTATGACCCTGAATGGATCTCCCATTACTCCGTCGATTTCAGGCTTGGTGATTGATCACACGGAATGGTTATGGGAAGTGATTGAAAGACCTGATGACAGCAACGCTGATATCGATAATCCCACCGGCTCTTCCGTCACGTTTACTCCAGATCGAAGGGGAATTTACACTTTAAAGATTAATATGGAACTGTATATTGAAACACAACCCACATCCGGTTCGGAGATTCAGAGTGCCACTGAACGGATTATCAACGCATCGTCCAAAGTACAAATTGCAGCAAAGGATGATTTTACCGAGACCTTCGAGAACGGCAGTCTCGCTGCGAGCCCGTTCCCATGGACGACCAGCGGAGATGCATTATGGTCCGTAACCGATCAACTGGCACACACTGGCAATTATTCTGTAATGTCAGGGGACATTGATTCCAGTCAAACGACGGTTTTGGAAATTAATGTGAACGTACCAAAAACGGGAACGATAGCCTTTACTTACAAAATTGTGCCGGACGTGTATGATTGCAACTTCTGGATCGACGATGAATTAACCGATGTTCTATATGATTATGAGGATCCGGGTGAGTGGAATGTGACGGAGTACACACTGTATCAGGGAGAACACACTCTGAAATGGGAATTCACACCGTATTTTATATGGCTCCTGGATCGCCCTCTGATTTTCATCGATGATGTCTTTTTCCCGGATTCATCCTCGTTTACCCATGTTTCTGAAGAAATCGACAGCAAGCTGACGATACCCGGTGAGTATAAGCTGTATCAGAATCTTCCCAATCCCTTCAATCCGGTGACAACCATCACCTATAATATTCCAAAACCGGATCACGTTCAAATCTATATTTATGATCTGAATGGCAGATTGGTTAATACGTTGGTAGACATGAACAAAAAAGCCGGGCAGCACCAGGTTATCTGGAACGGTCAGGACACGGAGGGACAAATGGTGTCCTCCGGTGTCTATTTTGTACGGATCGTGGCAGGTAAATTTACTGATTCGAAAAAGATTATGTTTTTAAAATAGTAGGAAATGGAATAAGTTTTATATTTCACACTCATAGTTTTATGCAATCACTCTTGCGCTCGGGGGGTGTATTAAAAGTCAAATACTCATGTCATTCCGGCGAATGCCGGAATCTCCTAAAATTCTGATTATCAAGAGATTCCGGGACAAGCCCGGAATGACAGCTCTTTGTTGTTTTAGACTTTTGATACAATCCCCGAATAATAGCCGAAGGTGATAAACACATTCGGTAGTAAGAAGGTTATCTTATTTTGTATTAGAAAATTTACTAAATACCATTTGAATAATCATTCCAATTACTATCCAAAACAATGGCAAACTAAAACCCATAATCTGTTTAATTTTCTCTTTTGTTTGGTCAACAATAGTTATATGAAATGATTCCCCTGGTGATAATTCATAACTTATTATGTAACCATCTGAGGTTTTACTTACTTTCATTTCATCTGATATAATTCTATATTTTTCAGGTAAACCTATTTTAAATAGAATTTTTTTTGCATCAGCAGCAATATAAGTTTCACCTGCAAATTGTTTACTATCAAAATGTGTTGAAAAGAAATAATCACCTTCCCATATTCCATATGATGTTTGTTTAAGAAAAGGCATTGATTTAAACAAAAGACAAGGTTGAGAATTCGAAATTTGACTCCAAATAGGAAAATTCAAATCTTGAAAAAATGTTGATTCTACTAAATAATCAGCTACATTCGTTTCCCTATACTTTTCTACCTTTGAAACATCCCATGTATAGCTTTCATCATCCATGGGAACCCAAAATTTCTCCGACTGTTTAAAGTTATTAAATTTGATTTCTAATTCGCCCTTACTTGATATGAATACATTTTTAATAGTAAACTTAACTGTTTCAATTTCATATTTTTGTTTAAACATACTAACAAGAGTTACTGTTTCATTCTTTGAATCGTTTGGATTAAAATTTATATTTTTTGCAGTCGACACAGCATAATAGATTTTTATAGGCTGTAATTTTACTTTTCTATAAAAAAATGAAGAGTTAAATATTAGATGAATAATTAATGATAGTATTAACAGTACTATAAGAATCCATACATCCATATTATATTATCTCATTAATAGACATAAATTGTGTTTCTAATTTAAATAAATTCGATTAATAATGATATATTTGTTTTGGGAATTAATAAAAAAATAAGTTAAAAGTCAAGAAATATTTAAAAAATCTATAATTCATTTTCTCAAAAAAATGAAAGTTTATTATCCGCAGTGAAAATTTTACTTGACTTTTTCACTTAAGAATATTATAATTATTGAACCAAAAAAACAGGAACAAAACCACAAATAAGATGAAAAACCGAACAGACAAAAATAGCACACTGATGTTTTCATTTAAGATGCATCATTCTCACCATCATCATGCCATTCATCACCGAACGAATGGTGGGTACGATTGATGCGGATAAACCGTTGCAGCTAAAAAGTCTTTCCAAACGCCCACCAAATACTGTGGGCGTTTTTATTTTGCAAAGAAATGAAAGGAACATCCATGCGTGAAAATAATAAAAAGCACATCCTGAAAATCGGCCTGCCAAAGGGCAGCCTTCAGGAATCCACATTTCACTATCTGGCAAAAGCAGGATTTTCATTTTCAACGCGCGAACGGTCCTACTTCCCTTCCATTGACGATGACGAGATCGAGGGCATTCTCATCCGGGCGCAGGAAATCGCCAGATACGTGGAAGACGGCGTGTTCGACGCGGGATTCACCGGCAAGGACTGGGTGCTCGAAACCGGCGCCGATGTAATCGAAGTGGCGGACTTGCAATACGCCCGGCAGAGCCTCAGGCCGGTGAAATGGGTGCTGGCTGTGCCGAACGACTCTCCGATTAAAAAAGTGGAGGATTTAGAAGGAAAGCGCATCGCCACGGAAGTCGTGAATCTGACGCGGACCTTTCTCGAAAAAAGAGGCGTCCATGCCGAAGTCGAATTTTCATGGGGCGCCACCGAAGTCAAGACACCGAGTTTGGTGGACGCGATTGTGGAGGTCACCGAAACCGGCTCGTCGCTCCGGGCGAACAATCTCCGGATCGTGGAAACTCTTCTCGTTTCGACGACAAGGATGATCGTCAACAAAGCAAGCTGGAACGACCCTTGGAAAAAACAGAAGATCAACAATCTGGTCATGCTGCTTCAGGGAGCGATTCAGGCCGTCGGACGGGTCGGATTGAAAATGAATGTGGAAAAATCGAAAGTGGACAATGTGGTGGGCATCCTCCCGGCCATGAAAAATCCGACTATCGCATCCCTGCACAATCCCGGATGGGTCGCTCTGGAAATTATCGTGGAAGAAAAAACCGTTCGGGAACTGATCCCCAAATTGAAACAAGCGGGCGCACAGGACATCATCGAATACCCGCTCAATAAAGTGATCCCTTAAAAAGAGGTGATTTTAGTGATCGAGATTTATAATAATGAAAGAATCCATGATTTTTTAATTAAGTTTGAAAAACGGCGCCTGGATATTTCGAAAGAAGTGAGCCGGACCGTTGAAACGATTCTGGAAGATGTAAAACTGCGGGGCGACAAGGCTGTGGCGGAATATACGGCTAAATTTGACGGAGCCGATTTAAATGCTGCCGGAATGAAAATATCGGAAGCGGAGATTGAAAACGCCGTAAAACAGGTCCCCGAAAAATTACTGGATATCCTCAAGCAGGCCGCGGAAAACATTCGAAAATACCATGAAAAAGACAAAATCAAATCATGGACCAGCGAAGAAAAAGACGGCGTGATTCTGGGGCAGCGAGTGACTGCGATTAATAGAGTCGGGATTTATGTTCCCGGCGGCCGTGCAGCCTATCCCTCTTCCCTTCTGATGGCCGCTATTCCGGCTCAGGTTGCAGGCGTGAAGGAAATCATCGTGGTGACACCTCCCGGAAAAGACGGAAAAATCCTGCCGGCTGTTCTATCTGCCGCATCTGTTGCCGGTATCAGCGAAATATACAGGATCGGCGGAGCACAGGCCGTGGCCGCAATGACATTCGGAACGGAGAGCATTCGTCCTGTGGATAAAATCGTCGGACCGGGGAATCTTTACGTGGCCGAAGCGAAACGTCAGGTGTTCGGTGTGGTCGATATCGATATGGTAGCAGGCCCCAGTGAAGTGGTGATTTTAACCGATGAAAAAGCCAATCCCGAGTTTATCGCCGCTGACCTGCTGGCACAGGCCGAACACGATCCGGCCGCGGCGGCTATCTGCATTACAACTTCACGGGAAATCGCCGAAAAAACAAAAATGGCGGTTACCCGGCAGGCAATCACACTTTCCCGAAAAGCGATTCTGAATGAATCCTTAAATCACTGGGGAGCGATCCTGCTCGTTCGTGACATCAACGAAGGAACGGAACTGGTCAACACGCTCGCCCCGGAACATCTCGGTCTCCACACCGAAGACCCGTGGAAGACACTGGAGAATATTCAAAACGCAGGTGCTATTTTTCTCGGTTCCTATTCGCCGGAAAGCGTGGGCGACTATTGGGCCGGCCCGAATCACATTCTGCCAACCAACCGGACCGCCCGGTTTTCCTCACCGCTGGGAACGTGGGATTTTTTAAAGCGCAGCAGCATCATTTACTATCCTGAAAATCGATTGAAAAAAGATGGGGATGCAATCATGACTTTTGCCAAAACGGAGGGACTGGATGGACATGCCAACGCAGTACAGCAAAGACTCTCTTGAACCGGTTCTGAAAAATTTTAAACCGGAAGTGATCGGCCTGCCGGGATACGTGGCCCCGCCGCAGGGAGACTTTGTTGCCAAACTCAATCAGAACGAAAACCCGTACGATCTTCCTCCCGAGCTGAAGGAGGAGATCTTCGAGACCATGCAAAAAATTGTTTGGTCGCGGTATCCCGATTATTTCAACACTGAATTCCGGGAAAAACTGGCGGAACACTGGAACATTGAACCGGAGCAGATTCTTCCATCCAACGGCTCAAATCAGATGCTTTATGCGATTGCCTCCGCGTTGATTATGCCGGGAGACCGGGCGCTCGTTTCCACACCCTCTTTCTCTCTGTTCGATCTGGTCATTAAAATCCATCAGGGAAGGCTGGAAAGAATCGATCAGAACGACGGCTTTTTAAACAACGAGGAAACCCTGCTGAAAGCGTCCCGGGAATCGAAGCTGACGTTCCTCTGTTCACCCAACAACCCAACCGGACAGACAACAGACTTTTACTTCTTAAAGCAGCTGCTTGAAGAAACGCCCGGCCTGGTGCTGTGGGACGAAGCATATGCAGAATTTATAGGGAACAGCGCCGTTCCCATGCTGAAAGCATACCCCAATCTTCTCGTACTCCGCACCTTTTCAAAAGCATTTGGAATGGCGGGATTGAGAGTCGGATACTTGCTCGGCAATCCGATGCTCCTTTCAGAGATTCAAAAAGTAAGCGTCCCGTACAACCTGAATCTGTTCAGCCAAACAACGGCTCTGGTGCTTTTGAATCATTCGGAATGGGTGTATACCCAGATCCAAAAAATTATTGACGAAAGAAATCTTTTATTCGAGGAACTCGAACGGATTCCCCAAATTACACCTGTGCCGAGTGAAGCGAATTTTATTCTGATAAAGACACCGGACGCTCCCTCTGTATTCAATGAATTAAAATTGCAGGGTGTGCTGATTCGTGAAGTAGAAAATCACCCGCTATTAAAAAACTGCCTTCGAGTGACAGTGGGAAAACCCGAAGAAAATCAAATTTTCATCGATGCACTCAAACAAATCGTATCCAATTTGTGATCGTTTGATTTCTCAAGGAGAATATAATGAAACGGTTCGGAGAAATCTCAAGAAAAACCAGTGAAACAGAAATTACCGTAAGCTGCGATCTGAACGGATCGGGCCGGTCTGAAATTGAAACCGGTATCGGTTTTTTTGACCACATGCTCGATTCCCTGGCAAGACACAGCAGTATGGATCTAAAAATTCGGGCCATAGGAGACCTGCATGTCGACGACCATCACACAGTCGAAGATGTGGGCTTATGTCTGGGAGAAGCGATCCGGAAAGCGCTGGGGGATAAAAAAGGAATCCAGCGGTTCGGATGGGCCCTCTGCCCCATGGATGAAGCGCTTGCCAGAGCTGCCATCGATCTAAGCGGCAGGCCCTATTTTATTTTCGCATCGGTCATGGAACTGGAGAACGTGGACAACTTTCAGGGCGAGTCGCTTCCAGAATTTTTCCGCGCAGTCTCTACATCGGGAGGAATCAATCTCCATCTCGATCTGATCCGCGGCGAGAACACGCACCATGCGATCGAAGTCCTGTTCAAATCTTTCGCACGGGCGCTCAGACAGGCCGTTGCCGCCGATCCGAATCAGAAATCGGTTCCTTCTACCAAGGGAGTCCTTTGAATATGATTGCGGTAATCAATTACGGAGCGGGCAATATCCGAAGCGTTTCCAAGGCGCTCGAAAAAGTGGGAGCGCAGGTTCAGGTCACGGATAATCCGGAAACAATCGAAAAAGCGGACAAGATTGTGCTTCCCGGCGTGGGAGCGTTCGGAAACGCTATTGAAGCGATCCAGTCGAGGAATCTGGTTGAACCAGTGATTCGGGCCGTCGAAAGGAACAAACCCTTTCTCGGTATCTGTCTCGGGATGCACATGTTTTTTCAATCGAGCGAAGAAAACCCGGAAATTGAGGGATTCTCAATCCTGAAAGGCAAAGTGGTCCGTTTCCCGGCGGGCGGCAAAGTACCGCATCTCGGATGGAATCAGGTGCACCAGAAAAGTGATTCACCGCTCTGGAAGGACATTCCCGATCAGAGTTTTTTCTATTTTGCCCATTCCTATTTTATACAGCCGAAAGACAATGGTGTGACTGCCGGAGAAACCGAATACGATATTACATTCACTTCATCGATATGGCATGAAAATCTGTTCGGAGTTCAGTTTCATCCGGAGAAATCCCAGAAATGGGGTCTGAAAATTCTTGAAAATTTTGTCCAATTATAGGGAAATATGATGCTTATTATACCCGCAATCGATTTATTGGGTGAAAAAGTGGTCCGTCTCCGGCAGGGACGGGAAGAAACGGCAAAAATCTATTCGGACGATCCGGTTCAATTCGCCCTAAAATATCAAGCGGCCGGCGCGAAGTGGATTCATGTGGTCAATCTCGACGGCGCCTTCGGACGGTCCGGCATCAATGATGCGCTGATTATTGAGCTTGCGGAAACACTTTCGATTCCGTTCGAACTTGGGGGCGGTATTCACACGATGGATCAGATCGGATACTGGCTCAACCGCGGTGTGAGCAGAATCGTTTTGGGTTCGGTCGCTGTTCGAGAGCCGGAGATCGTCGAGAAAGCAATCCGCAAGTACGGCAACAAGGCCATTGTCGCGGGCATCGATGTACGCGACCGGCAGGTGATGATCAGCGGCTGGACCGAAGGTGCGGATGTGGATGCGGTAGATCTGGCAAAAAAAATGAAAATCGCAGGATTAGCAAGAATCATCGTGACCGACATCCGCACCGACGGCATGCTCACCGGACCCAATGTGGATGTCATGACAGAGATTGCGGAAAAAACCGGCCTGTCGATCATCGCTTCCGGCGGTGTGGGCAGCATCGAAGACTGCGAGAAAATTTTCAGCGAATCCTGCCGGGGAATCGAGGGTATTATTACGGGAAGGGCGCTTTATGAGGATAAACTGGACTTGAAAATGGCGATTGAAAAATTCCAAACCGAGGAAAGATAAACCATGCTGGCCAAACGCATTATCCCCTGCCTCGATGTTAAAAACGGCCGGGTCGTTAAAGGAATCAATTTTGTGGACCTGATCGATGCCGGCGATCCTGTTGAACAGGCCCAATATTACGACGAACAGAGTGCCGATGAACTCGTTTTTCTCGACATCACGGCTTCGCATGAGCGGCGCAACATCATGCTCGATGTGGTAAGACGGACCGCCGAGACCGTGTTCATTCCGCTGACTGTCGGCGGCGGCATCCGGACCGGAGAGGACGCGCGTCTGCTTTTGGAAAGCGGTGCGGATAAAATCAGCATCAACACCTCGGCCATCCAGAATCCGGCCCTTATTACTGAATGCGCGAACCATTTCGGCAGCCAGGCCACGGTCGTGGCAATCGATGCGAAACGGAAAGGGAATCACTGGATTGTCTATATTTACGGCGGGCGGGAACCGACAAACCGCGATGCCGTCGAATGGGCACGGGAAGCCGAACGTCTCGGTGCCGGCGAAATCCTGCTGACGAGCATGGACCGGGACGGTACCAAAGATGGATACGATCTGGACCTGACCAAGACCATTTCTGAATCCGTTACCATTCCCGTGATTGCATCGGGAGGATGCGGCACGCTCGACCATCTCTACGATGCATTCTATTATGGAAAAGCCGACGCCGCGCTGGCCGCTTCGATCTTTCACTACCGACAGCATTCCATCGACGAAGCAAAACAGTATTTGAAAAATAAAGGAATTCATGTAAGAACTTAGTATGTCGTATATAGCATGTGGTATATAGTAAAAGAATAAACCGTTTTATTCATTTTTTGATTATGGAAAAGAAAATAAAGAGTTTTAAGAATTACGTATCTGGCAAATGGGAATAGAGATAGTAAAAGAAGTATATAGCCTTACAGTCCAATTCCCTGGCGATGAAAAATATAGTTTGATTTCTCAAATAAGGCGATCTGCTGTTTCAATTCCGTCGAATATTGCCGAAGGTTTCAAAAGATTTTATAATAAAGAATTCCGACAATTTCTCTATATCGCTTTAGGGTCTGCAGCTGAATTAGAAACATTGCTTATCATATCAAATGAACTTAGTTATATAAATACAGATACCTTAAATCAGATTAATGAAAAACTGGATCATTTAAACAAAATGATCAATAAATTAATCCAAAAACTAAATGATTGATACAATATACCATATACCATATACTATATACTAAATATCATATACTAAATACTTAATCCTGCACACGAAAGGAACAGAATGAACAATACAAATCAACTGACGATTAACCAGGAATTGATCGATCAAATCAAATTCGATGAAAAAGGATTGATCCCCGCGATTGCCCAGGACGGAGAAACGGGCGAGATTCTTATGATGGCTTATATCAATGCGGAAAGTCTGCGAAAGACTTTAGAAACGGGTAATGCCACCTTCTGGAGCCGGTCCCGTCGGAAACTCTGGATGAAAGGAGAAACATCGGGAAACACTCTCAAAGTCCAGCAAATATTAATCGACTGCGATTGCGATACACTGATACTGAAAGTTACACCTGCCGGTCCGGCCTGCCACACCGGCGAACGCACCTGTTTTTATCGAATCCTCGCCAACAGAAAGGAAGATTAAAAAATACACCCTTTCGATTCAATATAAACAACAAATTGGAATATTCTACAGGATAGTCTTTTATCAATTTTTCCCCTTGAATTTTATCAAATAATTTTTAATATTTTACCACTTGATTCCATAGAGGCGGGACAGTTCATGAAAGTCCGAACCATCATTCAAATTGCTGTATTTACAATAGTCGGATTCATTCTACTTTTCTGGTTGAAGTGGACAACCATCGGACTCATCGTCCTTGGCCTGTCTGCGGTTATGTTATCGGGTTGTCTGTTCATTCCGGGATTTTCAGGCCGTTTCGAAAAGTTCACACAATTTCTTATCGAAAAAGTATCTCTCGTCCTTTCATGGCTGCTGTTGACGCCAATTTATTATTTGATATTCACCCCCATCCGGATTGTAAATACCATTAAGAAACAGGATCCCATGCACCGGCAATTCCCCATCAAAGAAGAAAGCTGCTGGACCCCTGTTCAGGAAAATGGAACATCGGATTCTTACAGGAAACAATTCTAATGAATATTCTGGGTATCAGCGCATATTACCACGACTCAGCAGCAGCACTGGTCCGCGACGGAGAAATCATCGCCGCGGCGCAGGAGGAACGGTTCACTCGGAAAAAGCACGATTCCTCCTTCCCTGAGCACGCCATACAGTACTGTCTGAAAGAGGGCGGGATAAAGGACAACTTGGATACGGTTGTTTTTTACGACAAACCCATTCTCAAATTTCACAGAATCCTCCAGACCCATCTTTCCATCGCACCAAAAGGATTGAGATCGTTCGTTATGACGGTTCCCGTGTGGATGAAACGTAAACTCTGGATTCCCTACGAAATTGAGAAGTATCTCCATAAATTTCAGGTAAAAATGCCTCCGGATCTGTTTTTCATCAAACATCATCAATCCCATGCGTCAAGCGCTTTTTTCCCTTCACCCTTCCAGAAAGCGGCTATCCTGACACTGGATGGAGTCGGCGAATGGTCTACAAGCGCCATCGGAACGGGAAGCGGAAACCGGATTTCAATTCTCAAGGACATTCAATTCCCCCATTCGATCGGCCTGCTTTACTCAGCATTCACCTATTTTACAGGATTCAAGGTCAACTCAGGCGAGTACAAGTTGATGGGTCTTGCACCTTATGGAGAACCTGTCTACGAACAGAAGATACTCGATCATCTCATCGATTTGAAAGCAGACGGTTCTTTCCGGATGAACATGGACTATTTCGGATATCTCGATAAACTGGTAATGACAAACGGCCGGTTCCACAAACTTTTTGACGGACCTCCCAGAAAGCCGGAAACAGAAATCACACAGCGGGAAATGAACATCGCCAGGTCGATTCAGGCCGTAACCGAAGAGATTGTCCTCCGCATGGCGAGATATACAAAAAAAATCACCGGAGAAAAATCTCTCTGCCTGGCTGGAGGTGTGGCGCTGAACTGCGTGGCCAACGGAAGGATATTGAGAGAAAATATTTTTGACGGCCTATGGATTCAGCCCGCAGCAGGCGACGCAGGCGGCGCGCTCGGCGCTGCTCTTTTTGCCTGGCATCAGATTTACAACAATCCGCGTCAAGCCAATAATAAAGATGATGCGATGTCAGGATCCCTGCTCGGTCCGCAGTTTGATGACGAATCAATCGAAGCATTCATAAAAAAACAGGGAGCCGTTGGAGAAAAACTTTCAAAAAGCAACTGGGCGCCGGCACTTGCAAAACACGTTGCGGATGGGAACGTTTTAGGACTTTTTTCGGGACGCATGGAATTCGGGCCGCGTGCGCTGGGAGGCCGTTCCATTCTCGGAGATCCCCGCTCCACTAAAATGCAGTCGATCATGAATCTTAAAATTAAATTCAGGGAATCCTTCCGGCCTTTCGCCCCGACCTGCCTCGAGGAAAAAGTCAGCGATTACTTCGAACTGGATCGCCCTTCCCCCTATATGCTGATAGTCGCGCCTGTAAAGAAAGAGCGGTGTATTTTACATAACAATTCACAATCACAACAATTCAGGGATCGCATCCATCAGGCCCGTTCCGATATACCGGCCATTACACATGTGGATTATACTGCCCGGATACAAACTATTAACCGGAAAATCCACCCCAGGTATTACGATTTGATCAAAGCCTTCGAAAAAATCACAGGATACGGTGTGCTGATCAATACTTCGTTTAACGTGCGAGGCGAACCCATCGTCTGCACACCGGAAGATGCATACCGATGCTTTATGCGCACAGAAATGGACTATCTTGTAATGGGATCGTATTTATTCGATAAAAAAGCGCAGCCGCCGTGGCATGAAAAAGCCGGATGGCGAAAAGATTTAATCCTGGATTAAATGATAAATAAAACCATTTAGAAATGGAGTTATTATGGCATTTTTCAGACATTTATGGAATCTGATCAAAGAATTTTTCAGCTTCGCAAAACATCACAAAGCATGGTGGATTGTTCCCATTGTGATCCTGCTTCTTATCCTGACGATTCTGATCGTGGCGGGTTCCTCAGTGGCTCCTTTCATCTATCCGTTATTTTAATTGAACAAAACGGCAACATTGACATTTATTAGAAACTAATTAATTGAAAATGTTAACCAAGACCCAAAAAAAAGACATGAGATCACAGTCGAATGCATATTTTCAATTAATGCGAACCCGGCGATCCATACGCAATTTTACGGATGAACCTGTTCCGAGAAAGGTGATCGAGAATTGCATCCGGACAGCGGCGACCGCACCAAGCGGGGCTAACCAGCAGCCCTGGTATTTTGTGGCAGTTGAAAGTCAGGAAATGAAGCGTCGTATTCGTGTAAAAGCGGAATCGGTTGAGCGTGATTTCTATAACAATCTGGCACCTGATCCATGGCTAAAGGCACTCAATCCCATCGGGACGGATCAATATAAGCTTTTTCTGGAAACAGCGCCTTATCTGATTGTCGTCTTTATTCAGAGATATGGTGTAACTCCGGATGGACAAAAAATCAAGCATTATTATTCGCTGGAATCGGTATCAATTGCAGTGGGTTTATTGATTTCAGCCATCCACAATGTGGGTCTGAGCTGCCTGACATATACACCTGTTAAAATGCGTTTCCTAAATCGACTGCTTGACCGTCCAAAAAGCGAGCGCCCTTTGATGATACTGGCAGTCGGACATCCCGATCCCGATTTTGTCCCGCCTTCACTTACAAAAAAATCGTTTGACCAGATTGCAGAATTTAAATAATAAATATTTTAATAGCCGGCTCTTGATTTTCTAATGTTTTTACATTACTTTAAATTATTACTTTTCTCACACTGGGTCAAAACTATGCATATCAGTAAAAAATATCTCATTTTACCAATAGCTATTCTTTCAATAATTTTCTTGCATTGTACATCCTCAAAAAACAATCTGCCTCAGGATACAGTATCAACAGACGAAAACTGGGTTGCTCCGCAAAGATTAGAACCTCCTCCATCACCAGGAACTGTCAAAGCTATTGCTGAAATAGTCGATATTTTGCATGAGAGTAAACAATCTCTTGTGACTGTCCGTATTCAAAAAGTCCTCGATTATGGCTCGGCAACACCCCTTTTATCTAGCGGCCGCGAAATAAAAACAGTACTATCACCTTCTTTACAGGAGGAGATAAAAGCTTCAGATTCTAATCCACTCATTCAAGGCCACACAGTTACAATCACATTGCAATCCCTTCAACAAATTGCTTCAGAAGAAAAACATTCATCCTGGAGAATAATTCAAATTCACAAATAATGAAACAAGGAGGAAATAGTGACTCAAAAGTTGCGTCCCATAGTGCTTGCCAAACTGTCCTTTGGCTTGATTGCACTTATACTGATTTCAATTTTGATTATCGATCCGATTAAAAACTCTTTAAAAACTCCCGTGGCCAAAAAGATCCGTTCAACTTCATCATTGAAAGCACCCGCAGAATCAAGAAAGGCCCGTTTTGACTATTTCTTTAGAATGCTTCGCGATCCATCCACCAATTCCATCCCGTTTAATATCCGCTCAAAGGAACTTGCATTTGCGAAAGAGCTTCGACAGAAGAAAAACGCACTTTCCAAAACCACAGCCTCTCTTTTTACATGGCACGAAGTGGGCCCGAATGATGTCGGCGGCAGAACCCGCGCTTTCGGTATAGACATAAAAAATTCCAATACATTAATGGCGGGCGGTGTGTCCGGCGGTATCTGGAAATCCACGGACGGCGGCAGTAACTGGATTCTCAAGAGCCTGCCAACACAGCATCTGAGCGTCACTTCGCTGGCTCAGGATCCCAGAACGGACTTTTCAAATATCTGGTACTATACAACCGGAGAATTTGACGGGAACAGCGCATCCGCCCAGGGCTGGTCCGCAATGTATTACGGTTCCGGCCTCTATAAATCCATAGACAATGGAGAAACCTGGCAGCAACTTCAGACAAGCGGAAGTCCGGCGAGTTGGGATTCCCGTTACGATTATGTTTCCAGAGTCATCGTTCATCCGACAAATGGATACGTCTATTTCTCAAGCAATGTAGGCGGCATTTATCGATCTAAAGACGGAGGAACTTCTTTCGAACTGGTACTCGGAGATTGGGGGCATCATTACTATACGGATGTAATCGTCACCAGTGCAGGAAATCTCGTTGCATCCCTTTCCGAATATCCCGGCATCGAATACACGACTTATTCACCAGGGATTTACTATTCTGATAACAACGGCGACAGCTGGCAGGATATTACGCCGGCCACATTCCCGGAAACCCATGAACGGACTGTCCTGGCCAGTGCCCCCTCCAATCCGAATATCGTTTATGTGCTTACAAATACAGGCGGCCTGCTGGCCAACGGCCATGAGGATATTCGTTTTCACTGGATGAATTTATCGAACGGCCAATCTCAGGATCGATCTGCAAATCTTCCCGATTTCAATCAAGACTACCAGGATTATATCTATACACAGGGAAATTACAACATGCTTGTGGCAGTCAAACCCGACAATGAAAATTTTGTTGTGATAGGGGGTACAAGCCTGTTCCGGTCTCCGGACGGATTCGCCACGGCGCCGACGAATTTTTACAATACACTGATAGGCGGATATCTGCCCGTCGATCCCTACCGTTACCCCAATCTCCACCCGGACCAGCATATCGTCGTGTTCGATCCTGCATCACCCAATAAAGCGTGGTGCGGGCACGACGGCGGCTTGAGTATGACAAACGATATTACCGCCTACGCAACTTCTTCTGCCCCATTAAGCTGGCAGAACAAGAATCAAACCTATCACACCACACAATTTTACACAATCGCCATTCCGGCTGGAGCAGGCCGGCCGCAGATTCTCGGAGGGACGCAGGACAACGGTAGTCCAAGCTACCGATGGGAAGGAGGAACAACCATCACCTCCTCAAAGGATGTCAGCGGCGGAGATGGTTCGTATGCCTATTTCGGAAACGACTACTGCTACACCTCCTGGTATAACGGGGGTATTTTCCGTGTAAACTATACTTCGTCAAACGATCCGAGATCACCTTTCGAAGCAGGAACGTTTTGGACTGTCATCACTCCTACAGATGCTGAAAACCAGCTTTTCATCAATCCGTTCGTTGTCGATCCGAATGATGAGGACATTATGTACTATCCGGCCGGATACGAATTGTGGAGAAATAACAACCTTTCAGGAATAGCCCTTTACAGGCAAATAGGCACCATGGCTGGGTGGAAAAATTTAACCGAACTCGGTGTACCAGACGAATATATCCTTACAGCCATTCAAGTTTCAAGCAATAATCCGGCTCATTTGCTTTATTACGGCGCCAGCAGCGATCCCTGGCAATATGTGGATGATGTCCCGAAAATATACCGTTTGGCAAATGCCAATACGGACACAAGCGGAGCTGAAGATATTTCCATTCCCGAAGCGGAGAGCGGCTCTTACGTGCATCAGATTGCTGTGAATCCGGAAAATGGAAATGAAATTCTGGTGCTTCTCTCGAATTACAACATTGTCGGACTGTACCATTCTGCCAATGGCGGACAAAGCTACACTGCCGTAGAGGGTAATCTGACAGGAGACGGCACCAATCCTGGGCCCTCCATGCGAACCGCCACGATTCTTCCCACAGACCAGGGAACCATTTACTTCCTCGGCACCAGTATCGGACTCTTCTCTACAATGACACTCAACGGGGACGCTACCAGCTGGACTCAGGAAGCGGCAACATCCATCGGTAACTGTGTCGTGGAACATATCACTTCCAGAACGTCGGATCATCGCGTGGCAGTGGGTACACACGGACGTGGTGTCTTTATAGGAACCTACGAAGCTGGAACCAATGTGGCTGATAATACAAAACGACCTGTTAGCTTCATGCTGGAACAGAATTATCCCAATCCCTTCAATCCATCAACAACGATCCGTTTTTCTCTTCCGCAAAAAGAACACGTGATATTGAAAGTGTTCGATACAATGGGGCGGGAAATCGAAAAACTAATTGACAAACGAATGGATGCGGGCGACCATACTGTCCGTTTCGACGGAAGCCGGTTAGCCAGCGGTACTTATTATTGTACGATCGATGCCGGGAACCACCGCGAAACCATCAAGATGCTTCTGGTAAAATAGTCTCTAACCGAAATACAAGAACAGAATTATCCGATTATTCGCCCGGTCCAAAAAACCGGGCGATTTTTTTCGAGGCCCTATGTGATCCAAATAAAGAGACAATCTTTTCTTAAAATATTTTTTTATGGATTAATTGTTATCTTTTACGCAATTATATCTGCAAATGGAAAGACCGCAGCCATTTCCGACTCACTGAATTTTAAAATCGGCCAAATGATCATGGTAGGATTTCGGGGATTGGATATAGATGAGGATCTTCCGATTGCCAAAGACATTGGTGATCTTCACATCGGAGGAGTGATTCTGTTTGATTACGATATTCCAGGTCAATCACCGATCCGCAATATCCAGTCGCCGGATCAATTAAAACGGTTGACGAATCAGCTTCAAGCGTTGACTTCCACTCCACTTCTGATTGCCGTAGATTATGAGGGAGGGCAAATTACACGGCTGAAAGAAAAATTCGGATTCCCTCCGACTTTCTCAGTACAGGAATTAGGAGAAAAAAATGACCCGAAATTTACTCAGCAACAGGCAAAAGAGATGGCACTTACTTTAAAGCAAATGGGAGTGAATCTAAATCTCGCTCCGGTAGTGGATCTGAATATCAACCCTCAAAATCCGATAATCGGAAAACTAAAACGTAGTTACTCCTCCGATCCGGAAATCGTAACCACATATGCGGATCAATTCATCCGGTCCCATCATGAAAACGGTATACTCTGCACGCTGAAACACTTTCCGGGACACGGCAGCTCAAAAGGAGATACACATAAAAAGCATGTGGACATCACTGAAACCTGGTCTGAAATCGAACTGATCCCATATCGGAAATTGATACAATCCGGAAAAGCCGACGCCATTATGACCGCCCATCTGTTCAACCAAAATATCGATGATCAATTTCCTGCGACCCTATCGTATCCAACCATCACGGGTATTTTAAGAAATCAACTGGATTATGACGGTGTTGTGATCTCCGATGATCTGCAGATGAAAGCCATACTTGATAATTATGATTTAGAAACAACCATTTATCAGGCCATTCATGCCGGTGTGGATATACTGCTTTTTGCAAACAATTCCATTTACGAACAAGATATCGGGGCACGGTCTGTACAAATCATTCGGAAACTCATCGCAGACAAGAAACTATCCGAACACAGAATTGAAGAATCTTATCGAAGAATTCAAAATATGAAATCCAGACTTAAATAGTGATCTGTCATAAACAATTCAATTTTTGTTTGCTTATCTGATCCGGTTTTTTTATTTTACATTGTTCTTAAAGAAGAGGAACGGAGGAAATAACAATGAGAAACTCATTCATTAAAATGATCATTATCCTGTCCCTGTCTATTTTTATCATCCAATGTGCTCAGGTCAACTATGTCGGAAAAACCTACACTCCTACAACTAACATCGACGTTTACTACTCCGACAAAGAAATAGAAAAAGAATACACATCCATTGGACATGCGATGGGAAGCGGAGGGATTCTGGTCTCCAATGAAAAAATTCAGGAAAAGCTCATTGAAAAAGCCAGAGCAGTCGGAGCCGATGGTGTCATCATCAAAGAAGTTGAAAAAACGAAAGTAGTCGTCGACGATTCCACTGAAGAGGAAAGACATATCAAGGCAACATTCATTAAATACAAATAACACAATTACCATCAACAAGTAATCTTAATATTTACATAATTTAAACATTTTTGGATGTGGATATGGTCAATGAAAAAATCGATCAAGCTGTCGAGATACTAAAAGAGAAAAATGTGGATCTCTGGCTCACCTTCACCAGGGAAACCGACTCCACGCCCGATCCCGTTCTCGAACTGATTCTCGGCACACAATGCGTCTGGCCGTCTGCTTTCATGATCACAAAGAATGGTAAAGCCATTGCCATTGTCGGCAGTCTCGACGCACACAACGTGAAAGAACACGCCAGATACGAAGTCATCAGTTACGTGGATTCGATCAAAGAGGATCTGCTCAAAACACTGCACGGGTTAAATCCCGGAAAAATCGCCATCAATTATTCTGCAAGCAATGTTGCTGCGGATGGAATCACGCACGGCATGTATTTGATGCTGTCCGAATATCTGGAAGGAACTCCTTTTCTTAACCGATTGATATCGAGTGAAGATATTGTTGCCGCTGTTCGCGGAAGAAAGTCCAAAACCGAAATCAATTTTGTCAAAGACGCCATCCGGGAAACTTTATTGATATTTGACAAAGTGACGGAACAGGTGAAAACCGGCATGTCCGAGCAGGCTGTAGCCGATTTGATCCGAAAGGAAATGGATAAAAAAGGTCTGGAACCTGCCTGGGATCCGGAACAGTGTCCGGCCGTTTTCACCGGGCCGGAAAGCGCCGGAGCGCATGCCAATCCGACTCAGCGGAAAATTCAACCTGGCCACATCATGAACATCGATTTCGGAGTCCGAAAGAACGGATACGTATCCGATCTCCAAAGAACCTGGTATTTTCTTCGTTCAGGCGAAAAAGAAGCTCCTGTGGAAGTCGAACGCGGATTTACGGTTATCCGGGAAGCGATTCGCGAAGCCGCACACGCCCTGAAACCCGGGAAGGAAGGATGGGAAATCGATGCCGTGGCCAGAAATTTTATTACCAATGCAGGATACGAAGAATTTCCCCACGGCCTCGGTCATCAGGTGGGCAGAAAAGCCCACGACGGCTCGGCCGGACTGCTACCGAGATGGGAGCGCTATAAGAATATTCCATTCATGAAAATTGAAAAGGGACAAGTATTTACTTTGGAACCGCGTTTGACCGTAAAAGACCACGGCGTGGCGACGATCGAGGAAATCGTGGTTGTCACTGAAAACGGATGTCAATTCCTTTCCGAACCGCAGGAAAAACTGATATTGATTCCTTCTTCACAATGACAATCCAAAATTTATATATATTTAAAATAAGAAAGGCTCCTTTGAATAAATCAGGAGCCTTTTCCTTAACTTAATAGTATCTTTAACCCCAGATATCTTTCACCATGACCTCCTGGCGGCATTTGGGGCAGAGGATTTTAAAAATGTCAGGTCTTCTGAGTTCTTCACCTTTTTTGCCTGATTCAACAGGAATGAGTTCTTTCTGGCCGACCAGAATCAGTGTCGGATTTCCGTAAGAGAGCGTGCCCAACCGTTCCACCAGCCATCGGAGATGGTCCTTTGCCGTAATCACAGCACCGCACAAATCACAAATAATCAGCTCTTTCTCAATCGTCTCAACTGCTAATTTTCGATCAAGAAGCGCCAGATCAAATTGTTTGGTGAGTTGAACTCCCTTTTCGGTAATGCAATGCGCCTGGCAGTTCCCGCAAAAGTTGCATTGATCATATCTCAATTCCAGCCGCCTTACCGGAGCCGGATTTGATGTTTTCACCGGTTCTTTTGGATCGATTACTTGAATCGCATTGGCCGGACAAACCTCCGCGCATGCGCCGCATCCGATACAATATTCTTCAAAATATTGGGGTTTACCGCGAATCCCGTCAAACGGTTCGTGTGGCTCAAACGGATATTTTGTAGTATAAGGTTTTGAGAATAACGACTTGATCGCTTCCCGGAGTTCTCTGAGTTTCGGATATTTCATCGATAATCCATCATTTCAACATTTCATTAAAAAGAAAATATTAAAGCCGGGGTTTATCTCCGCGGTCTTTTTTATAATGATCCACAACGCTCTTGTCCCACAATTTAACTCCAAAAATATGAGCGCCTCGCGCCAGTGCGTGCGCGCCAACAGGTGAAGTCAACAGAACAAAAGGAATCCCCAGCAGAGCCTTCACTCCCAATACGGTAAATCCTTTCATGATAAAGATGCCAAATAGAATACCACATGTTCCGAACGTCACACATTTCGTCCCTGCTTGAAGACGGTTATACACATCGGGAAAACGAATCAGCCCCAGGCATCCAAAGAAGTCAAATGCGACGCCGACGCCAATAATAACGATTCCGATAATTTCATTCCAGTTCATAATCTCACTCATCCAGTGTTTTATGTGCCAGATACTTGGCCAGCGCCAGAGTTCCGATGAAGCTCAGGAAAATCCATGCCAGTGCCACATCGATGAGATAATCCAATTTTGTGATCAGTGCATAAAGCGCGGTCATTCCGACCGCCAGGGTGCCCATAATGTCGATGGCGACCATACGGTCCGGTATGGTTTTCCCCAGCCAGGCTCGAATCAGGCACAGGAAACAGCAGATAATTAAAACAAAAAAATAAATAGTAAATATAGCCATAGTACCACTCAATCAAATACTTTGATAAGATAATTTTCAAAACGGCTGACAATGATCTGAGTCGCTTTTGCAATGTCTGTATTTTTGACATAAATCCAGTGAATATAGAGATTCTCCTCTTTCAAATCGACAGTCAATGTACCCGGAGTCAGCGTAATCGAATTGGCAAGAAATGTTTTTCCCATCTCGGATTTCAATTTCGTTTTCACCTTGACAATACCGGGTTTAATCGGTCTTAAATTCCCGAGAAGCACACGGGAAGCCACATCAATATTCGCTTTTGCCATCTCCCATATAAAAATTGGAATAAAAGCCAGCATCCAAAACCATCGATGAATCTGCAGTATTTTTAAGGAGCTGTTTCTAAAGAGGTAGCCGAACATGAGCCCGGTGATAATGGCTACAATCCCTCCGACCACCAACTCCTGCCAATCCGATGTCCATGTCAATGCCACCCAGATAGCAAACGAAAACAGAATAAGTATTATCCGACGCACCGTCTACCCCCCAAGTACCATTTTTGAATATTGTATACCATCGGTAATGACTTTAACAGCCGGATCCAGAATGATCTCTCTCAATGAAGGAATCAAAAGTACACCCAATCCAAAACTAAACACGGCCAATACAACCATGGAAATACACATTGCTAAAGGAACTTCCCTGATTTTTTGATAGATATCATTTAAATGTCCATAGAAAGCAAGCTGCTGCAGCTTCATGTAATAAGCCAGTGTCACAATGCTTACTAAAACCGCCACACCGGCCAGTATATACTGCTCACACTGTACAGCTGCAACAATAATGACCAGTTTGCTCCAAAAACCCGAAACAGGCGGAAGACCGCTGATCGAAAGTGAACCAATCAGTGAAGTTGTTGCAGTTACAGGCATTTTCTGTGAAAGGCCCCCCATCTTCAGAAGATTCCTGTTATCCGTGGCATAATCAACTGCTCCTGAATTTAAAAAGAGAAGTGATTTGGATACTGCATGATTGACCAGATGAAACAACGCCCCGATAATACCAAGTGTGGTTCCCAAACCAAAACCAAACGCCACAAAACCAATCTGACTGATTGATGAATAGGCCAAAAGCCTTTTAAAATCTTTTTGCCCCAGCGCCAGAAAACTCCCCGCAATCATGGAAAGTGTTCCCAGTACCAGAAGAATATTCAGAAAGAAAGGCACTGTGCCCAATCCAAAAATATTAAAGAATATTCTGATCAGTGCATAAATACCGAGTACTTTGATAACGACACCGGACAGCATGGCTGAAATAGGCGCCGGTGCGGAGGGGTGTGCATCCGGAAGCCAGGCATGAAACGGCATAAGCGCCGCTTTAAGGCCAAAACCGGCAATAAAAAGTGCACTGACCAAATAGAGCGGAGGCGTCACAGGATTTCCCGACAGCACACGCGAGGCATCGGCAAGATTGAGAGTTCCCGTGAGATGATAGAAAATCGCAATGCCAAACAGAATCAGCATCGACGCTGTACCTCCAAGCACCTGATATTTGAAGGATGCTTCCAGTTCCTCGGCTTCAACGCCATAAGCGACCAGTGCATAGGATGAAATAGCTGTAATCTCTAAAAATACAAACAGGTTGAATAGATCACCGGAAATAACAACACCATTCAAACCAGCCAGCATGAGCAGAAAAAGTGTGTAGTATTTGCCCTTATCCGTATAATGAGACATATAGGAGATCGAATAGAGCATCACAAAAAATGCCACGATATTAATAATCAAAAGCATCAATACGGTCAAACCGTCTACGACAAGCGCAATACCAATGGGGATACCCTGGACAGGTTCCCAATTGCCGACAAAATAGACAATCGTTTCATTTGCAGACCGGATCATCCAGATAGAGAGTCCCATCAAAAAAGCACTGACCAGATTCCCGACCCAATCCGGAAAACCTTTCCAGATTTTATTTAGAATGGGAAGCAGGAATGCCGCTCCCAGAGGAATGATAACAAATAGAGTGATGAGATTCATCCGCGAAGCTTCCTGATTTTTCTTACATCAAATGTATTGTACTTTTCATAAATACGCACTGCAAACGAAACGAGAAGAGCCGTGGTTCCAAGACCAATCACAATGGCTGTGAGCACGAGAGCCTGGGGCAGAGGATCCACGAATACAATCTGTTCTCCCATCCCTTTGGTAATGATGGGGGGTGTCCCTCCGTTTCGATAGCCTATGAGCGTGAAAAAAAGATTCACTGCGTATTCGACAATCATCAATCCGATAATAATTTTAATCAAATTCCGTTTGACAAGAACGCCGTAAAGTCCGATCACAAAAAGGAGAATCGATAGAATATATAAGATCATAATTTCTCCACCATTTTCAATACGGCTAAAGTGAGAAATATGGCATACAGGGCAGCGGCTACTTCGATGCCGATGGCCAGATTACAGAGAGGAATGATCCCGGCGCTGAACAGACGACCAGGTATTGCCACAACTCCTTTGGCAAGCATGTTATAGAAAAGATACGTACCCTGAATCAGTCCCAGTACTGCTAAAAACCAGAACAGAAAAATTCCCAGACTCTCTGAAAACGAGACATGCCATTTATGGATTTCACTCTTCGTTTCCTCAAGCCCGAAAGCCAGTACCATTAAAACAAACGCGCCCGCAATTAATACACCTCCAGCGAATCCTCCTCCGGGCGTAAGGTGACCGTGCAGAATCACATAAACACCCAAAAGAAAAATCGAAGGTGTCATGAGCTGTGTAATCCGTTTTACGATGATCGTCATACCCCTCATGGTCTCGTCCTCCCCACTTTCCTGAGTACGGCAATTACACCGGCCACAGAGGTAAACAATACTGTCGCTTCTCCAAGTGTATCGTACCCGCGGAAATCCAATATAACAGCGGCCACAAGATTACTCGCACCGGTGACAGCAAATCCCTGATCGATATAATACTGAGCCATTCGAAGCACCGGCGATCCAAATTCGGGAAGATGCTGGCACGATTTATATGCAGAAATTAAAAAGATGACAATAAAGGCCAATCCGATCAACCAGAGAGTCATCTTGGGAAGACCTATTTCATCGGTCGTATCAGTCTTGGTTGTCTTTAAAACAGCAGCAATCAGAATAACGAGGGTGATTGTTTCAATGACAATCTGGACAATTGCCAAATCAGGCGCCTGCAGTAGAAGGAAAATAACCGTCAAGGCAAATCCGATAATCCCAAGCGAAATGATCCCGGAAAGCAGATCTCTGCTTTCAAGAGCAACAATGGCTCCGAGTATCATTAAAACAAGAAGAAGGACGAGGATTATGAACATCCTTCTACCTCCAGATTAAAAAAACAAGGATGAGTATAAATCCGACAACAGACCATGAAAGATAGTTCGACAGCACGCCTGTATGCATTTTCCGAAACGCACTCGCAATTGACAATGCCAGTCGATCCAGTTGTTCGTAAATATCAAACCACTTTCTTTCGGTCCAGAAATATATTTTCTTAAAAAAAGGAATACTTTGAATCGTTTGATAAAATTCCGTTCCTGTCACACGATTATTCGCAGGAATATTTTCTCCGCCAATGAAGCTTTCGGCTTCACGGACACCTTTGAGATTCCCTGAGAGATAGATTATAATTCCGACAATAAAACCGGCTAAAATCATGATTGTCGCCAATCCGGGCGACCACATGCCTGAATATGCGATCCCTGATACAGCAGGAATGATAAACATTTTCAAAGGTATCGCGTATGCAAAAACACCGAATATAATACAGAGAAGCGCCAGTACGGCAGACGGACCGGCCATCCAGAAACCGACTTCCCGGATTTTACTCTGATTGACTTTCTCGGACGGAACTCCGAGGAAAATGGCATGGGTCAATTTCATGAAACTCGCAATGGTTAAAGCACTTCCAAACATGGCCGCGACGAGCCAAATAACCCACAATTTGTCTCCTGCTCTTCCCAATTCAACCAATCCCTGATAGATCATCCATTTCGAAACAAAACCATTTAACGGTGGAATTCCTGATATCGCCAGCGCAGCCACTGCGAAAGAGATAAACGTAACCGGCATAAGACGTCCCAATCCACCCAGTTCATCGAGATTCGTTGTCCCGACACGATGCTTGACAGCACCCCCTGTTAAAAAGAGACAGGATTTGTAAATTGAATTATTCAGCATATGGAACAACCCGCCCGCAATACCAATCGGATTACCGGTACCGATGCCCAAAAGCATATATCCAACCTGTGAGACTGCATGATATGCGAGCAACTTTTTTAAGTCATGTTGAATCAGCGCCATCATGACAGCCATGATGATGGTCAAAGAACCGATAATCATTAAAGCAAGATTCATGACAGCCGTCATTTGAAACAGATATAAACTCAGCCTTGCCAAAAGGTAAATTCCCAAAAGCTTGTCAAGGGCTGCCGGAAGAAAACCGGTTACGGGAATCGGAGCGCGCTCTGCCACTCCGGGAATCCATGTATGAAGCGGCATGGCACCCGCTTTCGCAAAAGCACCCAGAGCCAAAAAGATATATGCAAAATAAGCCATTGGTCCGTTAAATGAAAGGGAAATTTGATTCATTTCGTACGAACCGCTCAATCGATAAATTAAAATAATTCCCAATAAAACGAGTGCATCGCTGCCGCCTACAATCAGAAGGGTCTTTCTCGCAACAGGCGCCGCGTCATCGTTTCCAGTCAGAATCAACAGATACAGTGTGATCGCCAGAATTCCCCAGAAAAACAGAAACAATATCAGATGGTTGGCCAGAATAGCACCGCAGCTTGCCCCCACGGTCCAGAGAAACGTCCCATAGTAAAGATTCAACCGGGGGTGATTTTTCATATACTTGAAAGAATAGAAGGAGATTAAAAAACCGAACAATCCCGAAGCCAAAAATATAAAGCTGCTCAAATGATCCAATCTTAATAATACGGATGTTCCGACAGTCCATTCCATGGGCTTTTGTGCAAAAAGCCAGATGGTAAATCCAAATGTAATCGCAGACCCCGCTATTCCAAGAATTCCCAGAATCAAGTTTGTTTTTTTGGGAATGACAAAACAAATCGTTCCGGCAATAAATGGAATAATGATTGGATACAGGAATGGATGTATCATAATCCCAATTCTTCCTTCATTTTCCTGGTCTTCTCGTGTGAAAGCTTAATCAAATCGTGTGAATAAAAAACGTTTTCTTCTTTTTTATTTTGATCGACAACCACCACGCGTTCGGTGCAGCAGTAACAGGGATCGACTGCCGCCAGTACCAAAGCCGCATCAGCAACTTCTTCACCCACACAGGCTACTTCATTGGAGAAGATGTTGACGTAACTGGGAGCCCGGACTTTGTACCGTGCCGGGAAATTGGAACCGTCGCTCAATATATAATGATAGACTTCACCGCGCGGGGCCTCGGCCCTTCCGATACCTTCGCCTGGGGGAAGTTCCTTGATTTTGAGATCGATGGATCCGGGCTTCATTTTATTCAAACATTGATCGATAATTTTAAGAGATTCGTACATCTCCAGGATGCGGCAGGCTGTTTTGGCAAAAACATCGCCTTCTTCGAGCACCACAATATCCCAGTCTACCCAGTCATAGGCAAAATAGGGATCGTCCTTCCTGACATCTACAGCCACACCTGAGGGCCTTGCTGTCGGACCCACAACACAGTATGCCTTTGCCTGCTCCTTGGTTAACACACCGACACCTTTGGTCCGCGCATGAATGACAGGATCATCCATAACAGCCCCTTTGAACAAATCCAGAGCGGGTTTCAACTTGCCCAAATATTTGCGAATCCAGGGAATATCTTCATCCAAGATATCTCTGCGAACACCGCCAACCTTGAACATGGCATAGCTCTGCCGGTTCCCGGTGACCTTTTCAAAAATATCACACACAATTTCACGGTATTTCCAAACCCACATCCAGACTGTATTGTACCCGATAAAATGACCGGCCAGACCGAGCCAGAGCATATGAGAATGAATCCGTTCCAGTTCGCAAATGATTGTTCGAATGTACTGCGCTCTTTCCGGAGCCTCAATCCCGCCCAAATCCTCCATTGCATTGATCGAGGCAGCCGGATGGCTCGTCGAACAGATTCCGCAGATGCGTTCAACCAGGAAAACCACCTGATCCCAGGATTTGGATTCGGCCAACTTCTCGATGCCGCGGTGATTATAGCCAATTTCGATATCGAGTTTGGTGACCTTTTCGCCCTCGACGTGAAGCCTGAAAAACTCGGGTTCTTCCTGAAGAGGATGATACGGGCCAATGGGAATGATTTCGCTCATTGATCCCTCCTCAAAGGATATTTCCCTTCCGGCCAATCATTAGGCAGCAAAAGCCGTCTCATATCGGGATGATTATTAAATTGAACACCCAACAATTCTGAAATCTCTCTTTCGATCCATTCCGCAGCTTTGATAATGCCGGAAATGGATTCGACTTCCAGTTTTGGTTTTTTTGTAAAAATTCTCAGAGACAGTACTTGAGGCATTTGAAAAAAATCGAAATGGTACAGAATTTCGATTCCGCCCCTTGGTGTGTCCACTCCGGATGCAATGATAAAACGCGAGTTTAAATCTTCAAACAGAAATCGGCTGAATTCAACCAGATTATCAGGATCAATATCGATATAGATACGGTTATCATTGTGTTTGTACCACTTGAGAATCTTGGCGTCAAACTGTTCATGGATTTTCTTTTCGATTTCTTTCCAGGTCATCATATTCTCAACTTTTATGCTTTCTGTCTTAGTGTTTTTAAAAGTTTTGCCACACCGGCAATGATCGCCTCGGGTTTGGGAGGGCATCCGGGAATGTAAATATCGACCGGCAAAACTTCATCGACAGTTTTGGGCATCACATAGCTTCCGCTAAAAAGTCCATGTCCCAGGGAACAGGTTCCCACAGCAATGACAACACCGGGTTTCGGCATCTGTTCGTACACTTCCCTGGCCCGTGGAATACACTTGAGTGTCATGTTGCCTGTTACCAGAAGCGCATCTGCATGACGGGGACTGCCAACCAGGACAATCCCGAAACGTTCCAAATCGTATCTGGGAGTCAGGCAATCCAGAATTTCGATATCACAGTTATTGCAGCTCCCTGTCGAAAGATGATACACCCACGGAGATTTAGTTAACGCTTTAAGCTTAATTCCCATAATTTTATCTTCCCAACAAAGCCAATACCACAGCGACAATCCCCAGTATCGTGACAGGCCCCCAGAAAAATTTCATGGCCTGGTCGATTCTTACTCTGGGATTGGTATTTCGAATCAATGTGATCAATACAAGAAGTGCTACATATTTTAAAATGGACCATAAAATTGCCCACCCCTGAAAATGCATCCCTCCCAGGAACAGCAGGACCAGAGTCATGGGTAAAGTAAACAGCATCATCATTCGGGTCAATTTAAATACGGCAAGCGGAGGTCCTGAATACTCGACATAGGGCCCGCTCATGATCTCTGTTTCCGCTTCGGGGATATCAAAGGGAACAAGGGTCAGTTTGGCCTGCATGGCAATGACCGCAACGACCAGAGCAATAATTCCGGAAGGATATTGCCAGCTGAAAATCATACCGTAATTATTTTGATGGTTGACCAGTTCCCCTAACCGGATCGCTCCTCCGGATTGAATCACAGGCACGATAACAGCCAAGATAAAAGGCAGTTCATCGGCCAGCATAAGTTTCATTTCACGGCTGGCACCCAATGAGGCAATCGGATTCTTTGATGCAAATCCTCCGATAATCACAGCCAGGGAAGGGATCATCAGAAAATAAATCACAACAATCAGATCTCCTGTAAATCCTTTTTCAGGAAACAGAATCGCCATCCAGATTAAAGTGGAAACGAGCGTCACGGCAGCCAATCCAAAAACAGGAGCCAATAAAAAAGTAATCCGGGAAGAACCTTTCGGAATAATGGTTTCCTTGCCCAAAAGCTTGATAAAATCGTACAGGGGCTGAAGCAGAGGTGGTCCGACGCGCCATTGCACTCTGGCCGTAACCTTGCGGTCGATCCAGCTTACAAGCATCCCGACAACTGCCGTAAAAAGAAAACCGGGGAAAATTAAATATGCCAGAATCGGATTCATATTATATAAACGCTTCTTTCTTCCATGGAATGGTGTGCACGATCAAATGCTCACCGATTTGAAAAAGTTTCTCTTTTGGGTTTGGTTCAAATTCTCCGTATTGAATGGCGCCTTCGGGACATCCTTCCAGACATGCAGGCTCTTCACCTTCTCCGAGACGGCCGATGCAAAAATCGCATCTGGAAACTGCATAAGGAATTACTTCTGGCAAAATCACTCCGAACGGACAGGCATAGCAGCAGGTACGACAGGCTACGCATCGCAGATTGTACCGTTTTACGACCCCGTCTTTCTGTTTTTCGAGGGCATCTGTCGGACAGGCGGTTACACACGGCGCTTTGTCGCATTGTCTGCATGTGGCGCCGAATTCCGCAATTTCCCTCAGATGCATAACACCATCGTTAAAAGGATGATAAAAATAACTGCACGAAGCTTTACACTCCTTACATTGACGGCATTTTACCAAATCGATAAACAGACGCTTTGCCATATCTATTCCCAGATATCCGGTAAATTCTTTAACATCTCGTATTTAAAAACCGGCCCGTCTTTACAAATGAAATAGTGATCGATCAAGCAGTGACGGCATTGGCCGATTCCACAGTACATCTTTCTTTCCATGGAAAGATAAATATCCCTGGGCCGGAATCCGACTTCCAGCAGTTTCAGGGTCCCGAATTTCATCATAATCGGCGGCCCGATAACGACAGCCAGAGTATTTTTTAAATTAATTTTTATCTTGTCCAGAAGTGTTGTAACGACACCCACATGCCCCTTCCAATTACTCTCCGCTTTATCCACAGTGATATGGAAATCGATTTCTTTCTTTAAATCATCAATTTGATATTTATAAACAATATCCTCCGGTGATCGTGCTCCATAGCACATACTGATCCTTGGGTACTTGGATTTTTCTTTTATCAGACTGTAAAGCAAAGCACGGGCCGGGGGAAATCCGACACCGCCGACCAGAAGAAGAATTTCTTTACCGTTATAATCATCCAAAGGAAAACCATTTCCGTAAGGCCCTCTCAAACCAAGCACATCCCCTTCCTTCATCTTGTGCAAACGGGATGTCATAAAACCAACATTCTGAATCGTAAATTCAAGAAGTTTGGGCCGATAACAGGGCGAAGACATGGCAAAGGGCGCTTCTCCAATTTCGGGAACCATCAGCTCTGCAAATTGACCGCAATGAAATGAAAACTCCTCCTCCGGCTTCAAAACAAACGTTTTGATTCCCTGCGTTTCCCTTTTTATCTCCTGGATAACCGCTTTTTGTGATTTATATGGATTTTTCTTTTTGTTCGTCATAATTGAATTTAACTCATGGACAGATCTTTGAGTGTTTCCCGCATATCGATTTCACCCTGGCATCCCTCGATACACCGGCCGCAACCGGTACAGCCGATCATTTCATAATTTTCTTCCAGATGTTTGAATTTGCATAAATACCGATTCCTGAATCGTTCAAACAGCTGCGGCCTCGGTGTTCCACCTCCGGCAGTTACCGCATAACCCGAATACATACAGGCATCCCATCCCCGCAATTTGACAAATGCTTTTCTTGTGACATCATCCAAAAAATAACAGTGGCAGGTGGGACAGGCATGATTGCAGGCACCGCACTCGACACAGGTCTCGGCATGTTTCTGCCAGACTTTGGATTCCCAATGTTTCGAAACGACTTCTTTATGCGATTTTGAAAAACTAAATTTCTTGTTTTGTTTATCGACTCTCTGCGTACATTCTCTACGCATTTTTTCTAAAGCTTCTCTTTCTTCTTTGACCATTTCCTTGAGTGCTTCGTCGTAACCTTCAAGAAGTGCACTGCCCCGTTTGCTTCCGATCTCGATAACAAAACCATCCCAGATTTTCGACAGATTCAAATCAAATCCCACTTCGGCATAGGGTTTTCCGCCAACCAGTGTACAGAAGCAGGTACTCCAAGGTTGCGTACAATCACTGCTGACAAACACACTTTCGGTACGCCTGTGCTGATAATGGGGATCTGTAAATTCTCCACTGAAGGCACGGTCGAATATTGATAATGCTTTTAAATCGCAAGCTTTTACATTCAAAAAGAGCCAGGGTTTCTCGGGCTGAAAATCCTTTCCCGCGACTTCTTCCAAGGAAGGAAAAAGGAACGTTTTTAAAGGTTGGACAGGACGCGCTTCCTCATATACGATGGAAGAAATATTTTCGGTAGTAACGGATTTTAAAAAAAGTCCGCCCTTTTGTGCTTGAGGTGCCAGGATAGTATACTTCTCCAACCACCTTTGCAGGATGCTCCCCCAGTGAGCTTTTCCGATATAATACATTTCAGAAGACATATTT
>CAZTZL010000033.1:10676-33909 GCA_964617625.1 uncultured bacterium | reverse complement strand
TAAAATAAAAAAGAACTGGAAATTAATGTTTTCTCGACTAACTTACTAATGCAATTCCTACCTAAAATAGTTTATTATTCGTTTTTAATCACTTCAATCCTGCCTGTTTAACTGTCTATTTTTATACACATTTCACCTCAATTTGTACTAAATAATTGACACTTCGAACCAAATATGATCATATGGCAAATAGGTTTAAGTACTTGATATTATGACACTAAAGTTGTCATGTAAAGCGATTGGCACGAAGATTGTCAATAAACAGATTGAAAGACCATCAAAAGAAGGGGTAAAACCATGAAACGTTTAACTCAAATCACCAGCCTCCTGCTCATCATCTTCGTGACCGTTTTCATGTGGATGAGCTCTGGCAAACAAACGCCGGAGTTGCAGGATGTATCCAAATATTCAAATACAGTTGAAAAACAAATTGCGCCGGCTGTTCAAGAAGTACAAATTGAAAAGAAAATCCCAAAATCCACTCAGCCTGCTGAAAATGCAATCGCATTGACCTCGAAACCAAATCCGGAGTTATCAACTCCATCCCCAATTGAACCCACAACCGGGCTAAAATCAAACAATGCTGAAACCGAAGAAGAGGGCATTAAAATAGTGACGATCTCTGTCTACGAATCAGAAACAGATATAATTCCGCTTCCTGCACCAAAAGCCTCTTACAATTTAACCGAAATTAAAGGATTCCACATTTTGGGTAATTGGAATGAAGTGCCTCTCAATCTGATTGTAAGCTGTAACAATACAGATGGATGTAAAAAAATCCATTATCTGGACTGGGATGTCAAACATCCCAATGAATTCAAACTATACGAACCTCTGGGTCAGAAAGCGATTGTCCGGGTTTATCAAAACGAGATTCAAGTGGGTCAATTTGCGCTTGCTTCATCTTTAAAAGAGGAATTTGTTTCGCTTAACCTGGATTTGGATGCCAACACAGAATTTGCATACGTGAAATAATCGCCTGTCAAGAGTTGAACAAAGAAAAGGCAGTGTGGCAAACAGCCACTCTGCCTTTTTAATTTATCCCCGCTTTTCCGAGATTTTCAACTTATGATAATAATATTTTACTTCGCGCTCTCCAGCATCAACTGAACAGCTTCCCAGGGCACCGTATTGAATGCTTCTTCCACAAAATCTGTATCCTGGACTTTCGGGCTCATAATCGCATCGCGAACCATAAAAACATTGTAATCCAGGTCCTGGGCAGTATGGTAGGTTGCCAGCACACAGGCCGTGGCGCTCAAACCGCAAAGGAAAAGTGTGTTGCAGTTCATATCTTTTAAGGTTTGATCCAACTCTGTCTTTTTAAAAGCGCTCGGATAATTCTTCACAATCTTTGGATCGTCATCCTTAATATTAATAGATTCGGGGAACTGAAATTCTTTTGAACCGGGCTTGGGGCCCCATTTTGGATCGGTATGGTAAACACGAATAACGGGAAATCCATTTTCACGGAACATCCAAATTAGTCCGTTAATATACTGCAGGGCCATATCCTTGTCTGCCATTCCGGAAAGAAACTGGTTTTGAATATCAATAACCAGCAACGCCGGTCGAATCGGCCTGACTTCTTTCTCTTCCGCTGAAAGCGAACCGATACATAAAGTCAGACCAACAACAGTATAACTTACCCATCTTGTTATTGTATTCATATTTCTTTCCTCCTCTATTAAATAACAATAATTAAAAATTAAGATTTATTAATTGAAAATTTTTCAAACATTGAAGGTAAGAAAACAATTATCGTGGTGGAAAGACTTCCCGCCAAAAACAGGTCCTCCTCCGGCGGAGAACTCTACAACTATTCATTACAACTTATATCTGCAAATTTTGGTCGGGGCGGAGAGATTTGAACTCTCGACCTCTTGACCCCCAGTCAAGCGCGCTAACCGGGCTGCGCTACGCCCCGATAAAAAGGCTATCCAAAAAGCAGGATAAAAATAAATAAATTCGCTGTAAATGTCAAGATAATTATAAAGCCGTATTTTATAAATTCTACTGGAACGAATAATTCATATATACTATATGAAACATGTACGATATTTTAACTGGATATTTAATGTGATATTGATGAATATTATCCTGTTTTCCCTTGCTTTTTTGAATCCAGTTATTTATTATTAATGGTACTTTAATGAGGAAATTTAGTATGAGGAAACTGTCATTATTAATACTCTTTATCTGTCTAAAGTTCGCGTGGATATACGGTCAAACCGGCCCGTCATTTGAGTCTTACTTTTTCGATAAAACCATGCGTCTCGACTGTATGCATACGGGAATAAATGACAAGGAATACTATTCCTATGATGCAATTTATCAGGAACCTTGCTGGGCCGGCAGTAAATTGAATTTGGTCGACACGCTGAATCTGGGAAAATATCTCTTCAAAGTGGTTGACAGGCAAACAAAAATGCTGCTTTACTCAAGAGGCTTCTGTTCCATTTTCGGAGAATGGCAGACCACGGATGAGGCCAAGAAATCAGTCTGGCGGTCTTTCAGTGAATCCGTCCGTTTCCCCTGGCCGCAGTTCCCTGTGACCATAACCATTGCTGCACGGGATTCGATGAACATTTTCCGGGATATCTGGACTTTCGATATCGATCCGCTCGAAGCCAATATCCGAAAAACGGAATTCTATCCGGAATTGAAAGTCAATAAAATCCTGGATAACGGCGACCCTCACAACAAAGTGGATCTCCTGATTCTGCCCGATGGATACACCGCAAAAGAGATGAAGAAATTTCACAAGGATGCGCAGCGCATGTTGAAAACCTTTTTTGAAACCTCTCCATTCAAAGAACACAAAAAGGATTTCAATGTGTGGACCGCCGAAGCACCCTCTAACGAATCGGGCATCGACAACCCGCAGGCGGGTATTTACGTCGATAATGTGCTTTCCTGTTCTTTCAATGCATTCGGGAGTGACCGATACATGTTATCATGGGACAATCAGACCATCCGGAAAATTGCCTCAAAAGCGCCCTACGATCATCTGTTTCTTTTGGCCAACTCAAACAAATACGGCGGAGGCGGCATTTTCAATCTCTATGCCACATGCATTTCGGACAACAAATGGAGCAGTTATATTTTTGTTCATGAATTCGGTCACTCCTTTGGCGGTTTAGCTGACGAATACTATACGTCCGACGTGGCTTATGATGAATTTTATCCGGCCGGCGTTGAACCCTGGGAGCCGAACATCACCGCTCTGCTGGACACCAGCCCTATCAAATGGCAGGATTTGATCGAACCGGGCACACCGGTTCCCACTCCATGGAGTAAAAATGAATTTGACGAAAAACAAACCGCCTATCGCAAACTACTTAACAAAATGAGAGAAAAAGATGTCCCAAAAGCACAGACCGACAGTCTGACTGCAGCGAACGATCAATGGGTGCACCTCTTTCTCAGAAACCTGGAATATTGGGACCAGGTGGGTGTGTATCAGGGCGGCGGTTACGCCTCCTCTGGAATTTACAGACCTTTCATCGACTGCCGCATGTTCTCGAGGAGCTTGACGGGTTTCTGTCCCGTCTGCACGAGGGCGATTGAAAGAGTCATCGACTTTTATACAAAATAAATTTTAATGATAATGGACTATTTTTTAATCGAAAGGAATATACAATGACATCCAAAGAATTGATTCAGCTTGAAGAAAAATACGGCACACATAATTACAACCCCCTCAACGTGGTTTTAAACAAGGGCGAGGGCATCTGGGTATATGACACTGAAGGCAATAAATATCTCGATTTCCTCAGCGCCTATTCCTCGGTTAATCAGGGGCACTGCCATCCACGCATTGTGGCCAAATTGACAGAACAGGTTAATAAATTAACCATCACCTCCCGGGCATTCCGGAATGACCAGCTCGGTCTGTTCTGCAAGGAAGTATGTGAATTAACGGATATGGAAATGCTGCTCCCCATGAACAGCGGCGCTGAAGCCGTGGAAACAGCTATTAAGATTATGCGCAAATGGGGTTATGTCACCAAAGGCGTACCCAAAGACAAAGCTGAGATTATCACCTGTGCAGAGAACTTTCACGGACGGACCACCACAATCATCGGTTTTTCCACGGAACGGCTTTACAAGGAATATTTCGGACCATTTACACCCGGTTTTGTCTCGATTCCGTTCAATAATACAGACGCTCTGGAAAAAGCAATCACCGAAAATACAGTTGCCCTCCTTGTGGAGCCGATTCAGGCCGAAGGTGGAGTCCTGATTCCGGATGCAGGCTATCTTAAGAAATGTGCTGAAATCTGCAAAGCGAACAATGTTCTGCTCTGTCTGGATGAAATTCAGACCGGCCTGGGAAGAACCGGAAAAATACTAGCTGCCTACCACGAAAACGTACATCCTGATGTTCTGATTCTTGGCAAAGCGCTTTCCGGCGGATTTTATCCGGTTTCGGCAGTTCTTTCAAAGGAAGATGTACTCGGACTCTTCAAGCCGGGCGAACACGGTTCGACTTTTGCGGGAAATCCACTTGCCTGTGCAATTGCCCGTGAAGCTTTAAAGGTTCTGGTTGAGGAAAAGCTGTCTGAAAAGGCTGCTGAATTAGGTGCATATTTCATGGATAGACTGAAAACAATCAAAAGCAAGCATGTCAAGGGAGTTCGCGGTAAGGGATTGCTCATTGGTATTGAATTGCTGCCTGAATCAGGTGGTGCCCGGCGCTTCTGCGAAGCTTTGCAGCAAGAGCGGCTATTATGCAAGGAAACGCATGAAAACGTGATTCGTTTCGCTCCTCCGCTGGTCATCACGAAAAAAGATGTCGACTGGGCATTCGAACGAATCAAAAAAGTACTTGAAACTCTGAACTGAATAAACACAACATTTTATTTTCTTTTTGGGATGATGACTGAAATCGTTATCATCCCATTTTTAATTTATATATAAGCGCAATGGATTTAAAAATTTGCAACTATTGTACAGCTCAATCCGTATATGGATTTAAAGATAATCGATTCGAACAGAAATTGATGATATATTTAACTGTTATTTGTATATTCCAATCCATTTAAATTCTATAATTCATGGAGGATCCTTTTCAATGAAAAAGAAAGTCAAACGCATTTTATGGATAGGTATTCCGGCATTTGTGGTTATTCTTGTCCTGATTATTACAGTTTCATCCGGCAAGAAAGACAGCACAGGACCGCGGACAGTGAAAGTGGAAAGAAAAAACATCGTGGAAAAAGCGCTTGCAGTGGGTTCCATCGAACCGTTGAATGAGATTGCGGTTAAATCAAAAATTTCAGGCGTGGTCGGAGAAATGTACATTGATGTGGGCGATTTTGTAAACAAGGGAGATCCCCTTTTGGAAGTAAAACCCGATCCCACACCCATCGAATTGGCTGAAGCAAAACGGAACGTTGAGATGGCTACGATCGAACAAAAAACCCTGAAATTGGAATCGGAAAGGAACAAACAGCTCAAGGAAAAGGGATTGATTTCGGATCAGGAATATGAGGCGCTGAACATGGACTATGATGAATCCGCGCTTCGGCTTAAAATCGCAAAAGAACGGCTGGATCTCATTGAAAAAGGGAAAATACAAATCGAAGAAACCCATATCGAAACCGTGATCAAATCTCCAATCACCGGTTTTATTCTGGAGAAATCGGTCAATGTCGGCGATCCTGTGGTTCCTCTCACCTCCTATCAGGCAGGAACAGATCTGCTGAAAATGGCCAACATGGCACATCTTATTTTTAAAGGGACAGTGGACGAAATCGATGTTGGAAAAATTCGCGAAGGTTTAACCGTAGATATTCAGATAGGAGCACTTCCGGGAAAAGAGATCAAGGGTCACGTTTCACTCATTTCATTGAAAGCACAGAAAGTGGACAACACAACCGTCTTTCCGGTTGAAATTGTAATCGATGAAACCGGCGGAACCGTACTTCGCGCGGGTTTCTCGGCCAATGCCAATATTATCATAGCCCAAAAAGACAGTGTTCTGTCGATTCCGGAACGTGTCGTGACTTTCAGAAACGATTCCGCTTTCGTAAGAATTCCAGAAGGAGAGAACGGTTCAAAAGAACTGTTCATAAAAACCGGTTTGAGTGATGCGGTACAAATCGAAGTGATTGAGGGTTTGAAAGAAAATCAGGAAGTATTGGAAAAAGAAACACATGAAATTACTTGATCAGTATAAATTAATATTTTTATAGTCGTGAACAGGTAAAACAATGATTGATATCAAAGAGTCCTTCCGCGAGATTTTTCTCTATCTTCGCCAGTACAAATCCAGAACTGCCATGACCATGTTCGGCATTATCTGGGGCACATTGACAGTAATTCTACTGCTCTCCTTTGGTGTCGGTGTCCGTAAATCGATGAATAAAAATATGCACGGAATGGGAGAAAGCATTGTCCTGGTCTGGCCGGGGCAAACCAGCATTCCCTTCGCCGGATACGGCAGGAACCGTGCAATCCGGCTCACACACGAAGATATTGAATACATCCGCCGGGAAATGCCGGACATCATCGCCATCAGTCCAGAATACCATCGTTGGGGAATGACTGTTCACCTGAATGACAAGATACAGCGTCCCAACATCACGGGCTGCATTCCCGAATATGGACCAATGCGCAACGAATGGCCTCAGCCGGGAGGCCGGTGGCTGAATGATCTGGATGAAAAACTCCAGCGAAGAGTCGCCTTTCTGGGAAACGAAATAAAGAATTTTCTGTTTGGACCTGAAACAGACGCTGTCGGAAAATATGTTTATATCGGCGAAATCCCCTTCCGGATCATCGGCGTATTAAAAAAGAAAATACAGCCCTCCTCCTATGCATCACGGGATCAGGATCGTGTCTTCATACCCGCCTCCACTTTCCGATCTATATTTGGATACCGTTATGTAAGCAATTTTCTGTATCAAATCGAAGACCCCCGCCTCTCCAAGGGAATCAAGAACCGGCTTTATGAGGTGGTCGGTAAAAAATTCAAATTTAATCCGAAAGATACTGAAACTCTGGGCATCTGGGACACTTCCGAATCCGATCTTTTTATCTTCTATTTTTCGCTTGGATTGAATATATTCATGGGCATGATCGGGACGATCACACTGATCATCGGAGGCATCGGTCTTGCCAATATCATGTATGTCGTTGTTCAGGAACGTACGCGAGAGATTGGAATCAAACGTTCTATCGGAGCGAAACGAAAAGTCATTATGGGACAATTTATTCTTGAAGCATTCATAATTATAGGAGTCGGCGCACTGATCGGTTTTCTGCTGGCTGTACTTTTAATCAATGTCATCCCTCTGCTGATCCCATCAATGGAGGAATTCGTCGGCTTTCCGGAATTGAATCCGAACGTCGCAATCATTACGATGGTTATTCTAAGTGCAATCGGGTTCCTGGCAGGATTTTTTCCTGCAAGAAAAGCCTCCCGTCTCAATGTAGTTGACTGCTTACGTTAGCAATAGGCGGAACATTTATATGCATATTATTATCTTGTTAAAAGAATTTTTACACGACATCCGTGTTCAAAAAGTCCGGGCTATCCTCACCACAGTGGCCATTACCTGGGGCACACTGGCTGTCGTTCTTTTGATGGCTTTCGGCAAGGGCCTTTCTTTCAGAATGAGCGAAGGACTGCTCAATGCCGGGGATATGATCATTCGCGTTTACGGCAATCAGACTACGATTAAATACAAGGGACTGCCCGTCGGCCGCCGGATCCGGTTGGTCGAGGAAGATGCGGACATCATCCAGCGGAGCATCCCGCAGGTGGCAGTTGCAGTTCCTGGATTCGGCCGGTGGGTGCGTCTCCGGCATAACGACAAGATTCTTGGAACATTTTGTGAAGGCATTTTCCCTGAATTCGAATTTTTACGCCGGACCTATCCCGCATCCGGGGGACGTTTTCTCAATGCCAAAGATATGGAAGAACGGAGGCGGTCTGTTTTTCTCGGAGGCGTGATTGCCAAGGAACTCTTCGGGCCTGAAGATCCGATCGGAAAAACATTACAGATAGACGGCACACCTTTCACCGTGGTTGGTCTCATGCCAAAAAAATTGCAGTCTTCGATGAATAACGGTCCGGATGACCGCAGAGCAATCATTCCATTTTCAACTTACAAAAGCATTTACGGTTCTACCTATCTGGATGAACTCATTGTAAAACCCGCTCGCATTAGTGACGGCGAACTGGTGGAAAAAGAGGTGCGCCGTGTACTTTCAAACAAGTATCAATTCGATCCCTCCGATAAAAATGCTGTCCCCATGTGGAATTTCATAGATAATATGAAACAGAGCGAGAAAATCTTTCGGGGAATCAACATCTTTCTGGCAGTCATTGGTACCATGAGTTTGATTATTGCCGGTGTGGGTGTGGCCAACATCATGTATGTGGTCGTTAAGGAACGAACACAGGAAATCGGAATCAAACGAGCTGTCGGAGCCAAGAGACATCATATCCTTTTTCAATTCATATTTGAATCTCTGCTCATCTCCGGAACCGGCGGGACACTGGGCCTTTTGATATCCCTCGGGATCGTAAAATTAATGTGGATGATGCCTGCCCAGGAAGGTGCAATGGAGTTTCTGGGACGGCCCCTGATCTCTGTCGATGTCATTATCATATCGATATCCGTTCTGACATTGATCGGACTTTTAGCAGGATTTTTCCCTGCCCGTAAAGCGGCCAGTGTCGATCCGATCGATGCCTTAAGATATGAATGATGAATCAGTGAAATAATATTTTGGGAGAACAATCAATGGAAAAACATTTGACGATACTCGGCGTTCTCTATATCGGATTGAATATCCCTTTGATTATAGCGGCAGTTATCGTATTTATCGTACTCGCCGGATCGGGACTCCTTTCAGGGGATGTAAATGGAATTGCTTTCATGACCGGTTTGGCTACAGTCCTCTTTTATTTCTTACTCTTTCTTGCGATTCCCAGCATCCTCGGAGGAATTGGACTTCTGAAGCGGAAAAAATGGGCGAGAATTTTGGTATTAATATTGGGATGTCTGAATTTACCCGGGATTCCATTTGGAACGATACTGGGTGTGTATACGATCTGGGTGCTTGTCAAAGATGAAACGGTTGCACTTTTCGAATAATCAAAACCTTAAAAAAAACGAACACGTATCGATCCGCACGGAAACGTCCCGCCATTTTAAATTGACAATCATCCATATTTTCTCTATATTTCCTAAAACTTTATCATATTAGAAAACCGGTTTGCTTTGCCGGCTTTATAGATTCAACAGGAACCAATAATGAAAATCACGCTTGCCCAGCTTAATCCTATAATTGGAGATTTTTCTGGAAATCTTCAAAAACTGGAAACGATCTGCCAAAAAGCCTACCAGGACAAATCCGATCTCATTGTTCTTTCTGAGCTGTATTTGACCGGATATCCCCCGCGGGATCTTCTCAACCGGCACGATTTTATTCAGAATGCACAGAATGCACTTGACAAAATAATAAAAATATCTGAACATTACCCGGAGATCGCCATCCTTTTCGGGACAATTCGACCTACACAGAAACAGATCGGAAACGGTTTGTATAACTCGGCTGTTCTGATACATGACGGATCAATTCAATTTGAACAGCACAAAACCCTGCTTCCCAATTACGATGTGTTCGATGAAGCACGCCATTTTGATCCTTCCACTCGAATCGAACCGTTTTCATTTAAAGGGGAACGTCTCGGAATTACTATTTGTGAAGATGCATGGAACGATCCGAGACTCTGTCCACCTAAAATATACCCGGACAATCCGGTCAAAATATTAGCGGATAAAGGAGCCACGCTTTTCATCAATCTATCCGCGTCCCCGTATCACATTGAAAAAGAAAAATTCCGGGTTCGATTGATGCAAAACCACATTGATACTTTCCACAAACCCTTTATCCTTGTCAATCAGGTTGGCGGCAACGACGAACTGATATTTGACGGCAACAGCATGGCAATCGACGGCCGGGGGAATCTGCTCGCGCAGCTATCCGCATTCAAAGAGGATTCGGTCACCATCGACCTGAACCATCCGCGAAAAGATCAAAAGATAAAATTCCCTGAACAGCTGGAGTTGGTTTATCAGGCACTTCTTCTCGGGATTCGTGATTACATGGACAAGTGCAATTTTAAGAAAGCAGTACTCGGCCTCTCCGGCGGTATCGATTCGGCGTTGACCTGTCTCTTAGCTGCCGATGCCATCGGCCCGGAAAACGTGCTGGCCGTGGCCATGCCCTCTCCATACTCTTCAAAAGAAAGTGTGGAGGACGCCGAACAACTGACGAAAAATTTAAAGGTGGGTTTTCAAACCATTCCGATTACACCATTGTATGAAGTCTATTTAAAAACATTCCAGGAACAGTTTAATGGACAGCCGCAGGACATTACCGAAGAAAACATCCAGGCGAGAATCCGGGGAAACATTCTCATGGCGATCTCCAACAAGTTCGGCTATCTCACCCTCTCCACAGGAAACAAGAGCGAACTTTCGGTGGGATATTGTACACTATATGGCGATATGAGCGGCGGATTGAGCGTCATCGCAGATGTGCCTAAGACCATGGTTTACGAACTGGCTCGATACTGCAACCGGAATGAGGAACGCATCCCGAAGCGCATTATCGACAAACCTCCTTCCGCGGAACTGAAACCAGATCAAAAGGATCAAGATACACTTCCTCCGTACGATGTACTGGACAAAATCCTCGAACTCTATCTGGATCAGGGAGTATCAAAACAGGACATTTTAAAGGAAGGCATCGACGAAAAAACTGTGGATTGGGTTATCCGCGCCCTCGGCAGAACCGAGTACAAACGCCGTCAGACCGCGCCCGGACTGAAAGTCACGACGAAAGCATTCGGCATTGGCAGACGCATGCCCATCGCAGCAAAATATGATTAACCGGGCATTTTCGGAATTATCAAAATGCGAAAAGCATGTCATGCTGAGCGCAATCGAAGCATCTGGGGAAGAAGAAAATAAAATAGATTCTTTGTTCTGCTCACTTTATCTTCTTAGGCCAAAACATCAGAAGCACAAATAGCAAACATCTACCATACAATAAATAATATATATTTTTTTATTATTCCGGACAGATTCCTTTCAGCATTTCCAATGCCACAGGTCTGGCATAACAGTACAAACATCCACCCGGACAGGGATTGTACCATCCTATATCCCAGCTTTCTGTACAACCGCACAACGCCCGCTGCCCCTTGGCCTTCTTTTCAGAAGCAGGATACTGTTTGGGATGCAGTTCGGTCAATAGCGCCCCGTCGATACATTTCGAAACAGGCAGTCCCTTGACGCAGCATCCATACACTTCCAAACCTGCTTTTCTGGATTGATTGACAATCGAGTCGAACTCCTTTTGCCATTGCATTTGGGATACTTGTATTGGTTCGATTCCGTGTTTCTGAAACCTTTTAATCACTTTGGGATACGCTTCCATCCAGCTGATTGTCACTGCAGGAATGCCAAGCCGGCCCGCGGCCTGAATCACTTCTGTAAATCGATTCAGATTGGAATACAATTTTCCATTGGGTAACTTGAGATGCACAACCGGATCGAACCGGATGCGCACCCTGCGCGGATCGTTTAAAAATTCTACAATATCAGGAAGGATATTCAGCATGGTTTCCGTGGATGGAATATTGGGTTCCAAATAAGTACCTCCCATCCCAGAAATAGTAAAATGAAGATAAACTTGATTATATTTCTTCAGTGTCTGTCGTAATTGATCGTGATTAATAAGCGGCCGTGGATCTTTGCTCCATAAAACAAGTGAATGCACTTTTTCAGACGGACATTTCTTCCTTAGTAATTCGATAATTTTATCCGGAAAAAAGCCAAGAAGTTCAATCCGCCTGCTAGCTGAAATGACTTTTAACTCAGAATTCTTTAGCATGATACTGATGATGAATAAATAATTTAGGACAATACATCGGAAACAGATTGAATCACATCATCCACGGTGATTGCTTTCATACATCGCATATCATCACAAAAATCTTGATGGCATCGGCTGCAGTCAATTTTTTTATGGACAACACGATGGCCCTTTTCTTTTGAATAAGGAAACCAGATTTCAGGCTCCCCGGGTCCGAAAATCCCGATCGTTTTGGTCCCCACAGCCGGAGCCAGATGCATCGGTCCGCAGTCGTTTGTAATAAAAAGGTCGAATTGATCTAATACCGACGCAAGCTGCCTGATCAATAACAGTTCAGGCGTATTTGCCTGACAATCGCAATTTTGGATTACGGAATTGACAAGTGCTTCTTCACCCGGACCTACTGTGAAAAATATTTGTGCTTGATATTTTTCGGCCAATTTTTCCCCCAACTCTGAAAATCGTTCAGGCAGCCATCGCTTGGCCGGCCAACTCGCTCCCGGATGAATACCTATGATTCGTTTGTCAATATCATAACCTTTCTCTTGAAGATACGTTCTTCCCCAATGTATTTCCTGTTCGGTCAGAAAAATAACCGGATCTGAAACAAATTCAGGAATATCCAATGGTTTCAAATACTGCAAATGAAATTGGATAGCGGATTTAGATTTGCCATCATCTCTGATTGGATGTGTGTAGAACATTTTACGTCCACGGAAATCACCGCCGATACGGTATCGGGCACCGCTGATAAAAGACAGCCAGGCAGACCGCGGGTTGCCGAACAGATCAATGGACAGATCGAATTTCATTTTCATCATCTGTCCGAACAGCCGTATCTGACTTAGAAAAGAACTTGGATCATAAGACAGTATCGTATCCACATCAGGATGATTTTCCAGCAGTGTATGATAAGGCGATTCTGCAAGATAGGTGATACGAATATCCGGCCGCTTCTTTTTGATTACATGGACAAGAGGCATCGTTAAAATAACATCGCCCATGAACCGCAACCTCGAAATGAGAACGGATCGAATATCGTTCAAAGATATGTTATGATTAATAGACATTTTCACCCTTCAAATTGGAATAATTTAATTTAAAAAAAAAGCCTCTTCTTTCAAAGAGGCTTTTTACATTCAATACTGGATCAGACAATGCTGCAATTACATCTCACCCTGTATTTTTGGCAGTTTTTTGAGTGATTCCTGAATTTTCTCATCGGGATACTCATAATCTTCCAGTTCCCCGCCGAGATACTTCTGATAAGAAGCCAGGTCAAAATGTCCATGGCCACTGTTATTAAAAACAATCACTTTGGATTCGCCGCTCTCCTTACATTTCAGAGCTTCATCCATTGTAGCACGGATCGCATGGGCCGTCTCCGGTGCCGGAATAAAACCTTCTGCGCGCGCGAAGCTCACCGCTGCCTCAAAAACAGGATTCTGATGATAAGCCACCGCCTCAATCAATCCCAAATCGTAGAGATGACAGACAATGGGGGCCATGCCGTGATAACGCAGTCCACCCGAATGAATCGGCGCAGGAATAAAATCGTGTCCTAGAGTAAACATTTTCAGCAGAGGTGTGGTACACGCCGTGTCTCCGAAATCGTAACGGTAAAGACCTTTCGTCATGGTCGGACAGGCCGTCGGCTCCACCGCGATGATTTTTATTTTCTTCTTGTCAACAATTTTATCGCGGGCAAATGGCAGAGCTAGCCCCGCAAAATTCGAACCGCCGCCGACACATGCAATAACGACATCGGGATAATCACCAACCATCTCAAATTGCTTTTTAGCTTCTAATCCGATGACGGTCTGATGCATCAACACGTGGTTGAGCACGCTTCCAAGTGAATATTTTACATCGTCATTTTGTGCAGCGACTTCCACTGCTTCACTAATGGCAATCCCCAAAGAACCCGGGGAATCGGGATCCTGTTCCAGAATCTTTCTGCCCGCGTTCGTTTCGGAACTGGGGCTCGGAACACAATTTCCACCCCAGGTCTCCATCATGATCCGGCGATAGGGTTTCTGATCATAGCTGATCCGAACCATGTAAACTTTGCACTCGATATTAAAAAGATTACAAGCAAAAGAGAGAGCACTTCCCCACTGCCCTGCCCCTGTTTCTGTCGTGATACGTTTTACGCCGGCTTTTTTATTATAATAGGCTTGTGCGACTGCCGTATTGGGTTTATGACTTCCCGGAGGGCTGACTCCTTCCCACTTGTAATAGATTTTGGCCGGTGTATCCAGCGCCTTTTCCCATCGATACGCGCGTACCAGAGGGGACGGTCTCCATAATTTGTAAACATCCTGGATTTCTTCGGGAATGTCGATAAAGCGTTCCTGGCTCACTTCCTGCATAATCAGGTCCATGGGGAACAGGGGTGCCAGATCATCTGGTCCGATGGGTTTTCCTGTACCGGGATGGAGCACCGGCGGCAGTGGTTTTGGAAGGTCCGCCTGAATATTATACCACTGCTTCGGAAGTTCTTTTTCTGAAAGAAGAATTTTGACCTCGCTCATTCTTTACCCTCCTTGGTTGTTTTGTTTGGCAAGATATTGATTCGCGATTGAACTTCGATTTTTAACGATCTTCGATCCGCGTGTGATTTTACAGAGACTAATTTTAAGATCAGAAGCAATTTTTCGCTGGGGAATTCCCTGCTTCAGTTTTTTCATTAATTCCCAGCGAAGTGCCAGGTTTTGGATTTCAGATTGAGTTAAAATTTCATGAAAAAACCGATTCATTTCATTACAATCGCGAATCGATGAAAATACAGAAATAATGTCTTCCTCTGAGATAATAACACGTTTACTTCTGTTTCTATTCATAGATACAATATAATAAAAATGTCTGTCATTTCCAATACTTCACATTTATTATTTAAATAATGTTTTTATTTTGGGGGGAGCGATAAATGTCTTCTTAATCAATAACTCTTTTCGAACGACAGCCAAATTGGTAGTAATCTGGGGTTCATTGGGAGTTAAAACGATATTGAACTCTTTTTGTTTTGGAATCACTCTTTCAGGCAGCCAATCAGAATCAATTGTAATGGAATAATAACCTGGCAATAAGTCGGTCAATTCAAAATTCCCCTCCTGGTCTGTATAGATTTCCCACCGCTGGTTTTGATCATTTTGAATCACCAATTTGACTCTGGGCATCACACTTTCATCCATATCCTGTCGTGAATTATGATTCTGATCTAAAAATACAGTCCCGTTTAACGAACAGATTGAAGTGACCGGAATATGCAGAAAGATCACTGATCCCTTTTGTAAGGATATTGTTGAAGGTGGCTCCTGAATCAAATTCAAATAAGCAGGTAATGTCACCCGATCAATATAAAAGGGATATTCGCCAATCTCCATGGCTTGAAATTCAAATTGACCTTCATTATCAGTAATGGCGTCTTCACTCTCCATAAAAAGCATAATTTGGGGTACACCTGGTTCATCAGGATCTCTGATACCATTCATGTTTCTATCAAGAAACACTTCTCCATGAACACGGCCTTTTGTCTTCAGGAAAGGCAAAGGCACATCAAATCGGGGGATGGTATTGGCGCAAAAAGATACCCACACTTTCCAATTTTCTTCATAGTCGCTAGTTTCTGAAGTATATTTGCCAAGTTCAAATATGACCTGGTAATTTTTTCCAAATGGGTGAATCTCAAATTGAGAACGTATACCCACGGAACTCACATTTTTCTCACTAAAACCATTTTCCCAATCAATCTGCCACACCTTGCCATTTTTCATAAAGAAACCCAAAGAAATATTCCGAAATCCAAAATCAACATCAAAACCATCAACGGTTCCAAAAGGACTCTCATCAATTCGCATCCATCTCCGTTCAACACGGACTCTCAGCCTTTTTAAATAAGAAATCCAGCTCGCCTGATACTCATACTGCGTTTTGATTTGATCATAATAGGGATAGTATGTATCTGCTATTCTGCAACCCAGTATCGGCAGTCCAATTCTCCAATACTGGTAAAATTGAATATCCTTTTTGGTAAGTAATAGCCTTCGGCCGTCCATAAATTTCATGTCCGATTGTTCATAACCGCCATGCAAGGATATTCTTTTACCCAATTTGAACATACTCCGGGTTTTAAATTCCAAAATGTTGGCCGAAGAATCGTTTTCTGAAGTTAGCCAATCCTGCTTGTATACATGATAACTGCCCCAGAAATTGAAAGATGACATAGGATTCCATTGAGCGTTGACAACAACTCCGCTTTTCCCCTGATCCGCACTTTTAAATAAGGGTTCCGCCCAATGTGCACATCCCAATATCTGTATTGATTTTGTTTTAAAATGAGACCGAAACTGCATGGCGTTGCTTGATGGGGTACCACTTTTTCCAGGTAAAGAAAATCCACCCAGCATGCTGATGTAAAAATTAGAAGATGCGTGGTATTCCGTTCCCATCGTGATAATTTGGGATGAATCCCTGTTTGTATAAGCAGTTGAACCATTTAAATCATTAGAGAACCGGAATCCAAGTTCTGCATTGGTAAAAGTTTCATCTCTGAATATGCGTTTCCCCCGGAAAAAATGAAAATTGGCATTCTCATTAAAACGATATCTTACTTGAAAACCGCGGCTGAGATCTCCTAAAGGTTGAAGATCATAGTTTGATAAACTGCTTCTGTAACTGAGAAGCGGGTTTTCTCTGAGAACCACATCACCGGAAGTCATGCTCCATTGCTTCCCCTGTAAATGCACTTTATATTGATCCGTAAAATTAGTGATTTCCTGACCAACGAGAGCAGAGTAGGAACGTTGTGTGAATTCCATTTGAGCTGTATAATTACCCATGTCCACGACTCCGGTACGGACATAGAGTGCCATATTGGGATAGCGGTCTTTTTCCAATCGATTGGCAATCAAACCGATACTGACTGGAAATATCGGACTCAAAGATTTTGATATTCTTTTTCTGGCTGGCAACACAGTGACACGTGTTATTGCTTCTAATCCATCCTTTTCCTGTCTGGCCATTGATGTTTCGCTCACTGTAATTAAGGCACGTGTTTCGTAACCCATTTTTTGAGAGGCACGAAACAGCAAATTCAGGATTTCTATTTCTCCTTGAGTAAATGGCTGACTGTCACTCCATTGAAAGAGCAGATCTTCTATTTTCTCTCTTTTTAAAGAGGCTTTCAGATGAATCAAGTTACTGGATCTGGCCGGAGCCGTTTCAGAAACTCTGTATTGCAGGCGAGCAACACTGCTTTCTCGAGGCCAGAGAACAATGCGATGGTCCAAATCAACAAGGTTCCAAGTTGAAGGCAACTGAGCATCCAAATAAATGGTATCAATGACGTTTCCCTCATTTTTAAATATATAACTTTGCGTTTCAACTTCTCCGGGAGATACAAATTTATCTTCAGTAAATGATAGCAACTTGATGGCATGTTTCTGATTAATTTTGATTTGAGCAACCGAAGTATCTGCAAAAGATTCCCATCTGGTAATTAAACCAAGATAATAGACACGATCCGCCGTCACGCTTTTAGGAACAGCGATGGTGATCCTGACTTTTTCGTTTTTCTGTGCTTTGACCAAATGAGTGCTGTGAAAAGTGAGCAACTCCCAGTCAGGAGGTTTAATCACTTCAAAATCCAGTGGCAAATCAACTTTGGAATCGTTAAAAACAACAAAACTGAACGATGGAAATGTATTTGGGTCAACTGAACGAGTTGAAGGGGATTTGATGAATAACGAAATGTCCTTTCCTATCGATTTATCTTTGAATGGAATATTTTCTGCCCACAATATCCTTTTAAATCCCATATCCTCTTTGGAAGATCGATAGGGAGATTCCGTTATTTCTGAACGCACCGAAATATTGTTCAGAAGCAAAAAACCAAGAATTAGAATCAGATCATTCTTTCTGAGAAGTTTAACCATGATTTCAAATCATATTAAAAAATGGGATTTTTTCATTTTTATAGGCTATCAAGTTCAAACAATACTTCTAAAATATACTGTGCAGGTTCATCCTGCCAGCTTATTTTTAAACGAAAATCAATCTGTATCTGTGTCGTTGAGATACCGGAAATAATTTCAGACCGCTGTAAACTGACGGGCTGATACTTGCTCTCTGAATCCTGATGCAATTTCCATAAAAGATCATAATGGGGTTTATTCATTTGAATTGGAATAAAATAAGGCTGCTCAGTCAACAGAAACAGTCTCCAGTGACTATTTTCATTATTCTGTGATTGTATAAATGCCTGTATGCCTTCCAAATTACCGATTGCTTCGACATACCCTCTTTCCAGATCTTCTTTTGAAGGAATCGGGAAAGTGATTTGCATAGCATCCACTCTGATTGAAGAATGATTCCCGGATAAAATGGATGGAACATACAGTATGAGAAAAAGTAAACTGATTTTTGATAGTCGGCTCATGGATCGCTTTCCCAGGGACTGATGTCAAATATGGGTTCAAATTCCCAATGACCCGGAGGTGTATTTTCCCATCTCAGTAAAAGCCGATAATCAAGAAAAATCTCTCTTGCCACAACTCCCTTCTCACCGGTTATCACAGTAACAGGGCTTCGAGAAATGGACTGATACGTTCCTCCTGTGGTACGCCATTGAAAATCCTGGATCGGTTTATATGCGTTGGGTGTGATATACAAATTATCACATCGAGAATATATGCTGATTTTCCAGGGAGAATTGCTATGCACAATCAATCTTACTGCATTTTGCAGTTCCATCGATCCTCTTTTCATGTCCACAACGGAGGGTTCGGGAAAAGTCTGTTTGTTCTCAACTTTCAGCTCAACAATTGGAGGGATGACAATATCCGCATACACCGAAGTACGATCTTGAGCACTCACATTAACCAGACAGAATCCAGCAAACCAACCATAAAAGAGGATAAGGAGTCGAATAAAAAATCGAGGTTTAAAACTCAAAAAATGCTTCTCCGGCCACAAGGTAATCCCCCTTAAAATCGACGACAACCAGAGCCGAATATTCCCCTGGACTGGCACTGAGAGGATGGGTGGCTTTGACAACACGTTTGTCATCCGGGAAACAGTTGAACAGAGGTAAATCAAAAGAGGCAACCGTATGTCCCATATCATTGCGGATTTCCACGGTTCCACTGCATTTCAACCACATATTCCCTGAATTCACAAACGTCGATTGAACTATTACATTATTTTCAATGGAATCAAAAACAACATCAATATTCGTGATTTCCCCCTCTTTTCTAATAGCACCATCCAGTGTGAGATAGATCTGGATTTTTGCACGAATTTGAAGAGATATTTCAAACGTCGCTCCCTGGCCGCTCACTGAAGAAGCGACGGGAGGTGCATCTGCGGGTTCCACATAAAGCGCCGTCCAGTAACTGCCTGGCTGATCAAGATCTCCGGGTACAACGATGGTATAACGAAAGGACCGGGAACTTTTAGGCTCCACTGAAAAATGTTGCGGCGTAATAAAAATCCAGTTGGCACAACCTCTCGGCAGCATGCCGGGCTCCAGCTCGGGTTCTTTGCCGTCTTCCGTATAATGCCATTCCTTTTTATAGACGACAAAATTTTTGATCTGATCGGAATCATTATAGACATTGATAATCCTGGAAATGGTGTCCCCTCTTGAAATCGTTAACTTATATAGCATGGGAGAAACCTGCCAATCCTGCCCATACAGAAAACCTGACAGCAGTATGAAAATCGGAATAATTAATAATCGTTTTCTCATTTAAAATCCATCTCAGCAAAAGCAAGGCAGTCCCATACCATGGAACTGCCTTGTTAGTTGTGATTCGATTTCATCAAACAGACTATGGTACCTGCGCAGCTGTTAATGTAATCTGCACCTGATACGTGCCAGCGAGATCGACACCCCAGGCAAGATCAACTTCTGTATCTGCTGCAAAGCTCGTACTTGTGACACCCGAAGCATTATTAGCAGAAAGACAAACCTGGTCCGAAGTAGTCAAGTACTGAAAGGAATCAAAACTATTCTCAATACTCATATCATCGGCACCAGTAATACCTGTTATGCGGAGTTTAAGATCAGAATCCGGCGAACCATCTGCTTTATCTCCCGAGGATGGATAACCGCTTGGAACAGTCCAGGCACCTATTCTGGCAGATATGGTACAGGTATCATTTGCAACAAGAGATGCAGTCAGAATGGTATTGGAAATATCAATGTAACCTTGGGTGTAATGAGCCGCTGTTACACCGGACAATGCGGTTGGTGCACTTGCACTCCATGTGACGCTAAGACTGGAAACAAATGGAATAGCACCGCCAACATAGCCGCTGCTCGTTTGTCCATAGACAAACGGTACAATTAGAACAATTAGAAACAACACGCCTAATTTACGCATATGTTTTTCTCCTTTTTTTTGCGTTTTTCTCATTTTCCATTCCCCTTAAGGCGTGTACAAATTACCCCCCCTCGATGTACCCCCCCACACCCCAATGTTTGAGTAGATAGGACCACCTCCCTCCGTGGAAATAATTCACTGCTGACGAAGTGAAAAAACCACCTCCTTAAAATAGATATACTGAAATTAAAATAAAATGATACGATTCAAAGTGCAAAAATTGTTCCCCTTCAATTCTATGATTCAACAAAGTATCTTGATATAACAGGGTTTGGGAGAAATTATCAGGATTTCTAACTCTTACACACCTTCGATCTGTACAAAGTGATCTTTGCCATAATTCGATCGTCTAAAAATAAACATATGATATTAAATATGATAAAATCATTTTGGGCTTTAGAATTTAATGCGCTGAGAATAAAATGTCAAGTTTAAAAAGTAATAATTAATTATTTATTCTCATTATATTGGACCATATGAATTTTCTGAAATTAAATATGGAGTAATCATTATTAATCTGAACCTACATAAAACACATATATTCAATAAGTTATTATTATTAGGGCCATAAATATTAACATTTAATATTACCCATATTTGAATAATCTTAATTAACTTTAAATTTTCTTAACAAGGACAATAAAACGTTCAGGATGATGAAAACTCAAAAACACGCAAATAAAAAAAGCCGCTGTTTGCTGAACAGCGGCCTTGATAAAGGGCTCTGATCTAAATATAAAAATAAAACGATTTATTCAAGCTTCATCATTTTACCGACCCGGATCTCATCCCCAACTTTAATTTTATAGAAATAAATACCGGAACTTAATAAATGACCGTGGTTATCGGTGCCGTTCCAAACGACTGAATTTGGTCCAGCTGGCTGAACTTCGTTCACAAGTGTTTTCACCTCATGTCCCATTAAATCATACACTTTTAGTGAAACAAATGTTTCATTCGGAATGTTGTAATTTATTCGCGTCGCCGGATTAAAAGGATTGGGGAAATTTTGTCCCAAATGAAAAGCAGAGGGTGCTTGAGGAGCATTACTCAAGTTTATAAAAATAGGGCCAAGAAGATCATTACCCTCTAAGGAGACTTCTTGAACTTGATACCAGTATGTTTTCCCCTGGACAATCTGGTTATCCGTATAGGCATATTGATTGTGAGATGAGGTATTTCCATGACCGGGAATCATGGAGGTCGTAATCTGCTCGTAAGGCCCCTTCTCCGATTCGCTCCTCAGCACGTGAAAACCCAGACAATTGACTTCACTTTGTGTTAACCACGTAATGGTGACTCCCTTTCCGGCATCATAGGAGGCCGTCAGTGTGGTCAATTCAACAGGAAGGGAAAAATCACTCAGTTCACTATCAATGCTTCCTCTTGTTCCCGTTACCGGATTAGCTCCGTCATCTACAACTGCAAAATCACTAGGAGTATCACTCCAGGAAATCGTACCTGTTCCACCGGCAATATTATAGGTGATTTTGATATCGCATATTTTAACAGGAGTCACAGTAATCGCTGTATATATACCGGAATTATAAGTATACTGATACACAATATTCGACGTAGCACCAACTCGAGCCTCATACGCAGTATAATTAGGAGCAAAAAATCGTTGATTATAGAAATCAACCTGAACGAAATTAGATGTTAAATTTGAACTCATTTTAATCTGGTTTGCATAAGAGGACACATTATGGTCTGATGCAGTCGCATTATCCCAAACTTCAAAATAAATCTCGCCCGTTGTTGCACCATTCGTTTGATAAACAAAATTTAATGTCGTATTCACCAATGAAAATACATTTGTGACAAAAACCATGAACAGCAGAAAAACAAAACACGTTAGCATTCTTTTCATAATCAGGGCCCTCCCCGTTAAATGGTCTTGAAACGAAACTGTTAGATTGTACGTAATTCTTATTAAATCAATAGAATTGTTCAAATAGATTTTAAAAAATATATTTTTGAAAGTCAAGTAAAAAATTATATTTTTAATAACATTATAGTCAAAACACCTGTTTTTATGTAAAAAACAAATCGAATTGCTGTATGCAAACGAGCAATCCGATTTTACATTCCTAAAAATTTAGTTCTTGGATTTTTTAAATCGCTAAAAGATTTGTTTTAATTTGAATTTGATTTTCAATCTTCTCAAGTTTTTGCTCAAGCTTTTCTTCAAAATCCTCATCCATTTTAAAATCAATGTCTATTTCAGGAATATCAATCTCGATATGAGGCAGATCGATTCGAAAATCCCTGAAATCCTTGAAACAGTCGATGTGATTGTTTTCTTCAAATGGAATATGAAAATGGCGCGATCTGCTGTCAAGCGTGACAGTGAACTGCATCTGTTTCCCTTTCCGAATCACTCCCAAATCAACCTGATCTCCCTTTTCAAAATCCGACAGAATTTCCCGTACTTCTTCCGGATCAGAAACCTGTTTATCATCCACTGTAACAATAATGTCTCCTGACTTTAAATTCGCTTTTTCAGCGGGACTGTCTTTTTCCACGCTCAGTATCAATACACCGGAATTTTTATCCACGCCAAAATAGGGAGCCAGATCCCGGTTCAATTCCTGCAATGTAACACCGAGATAAGCGCCGCCGTGCCATGAAAAGAAAGCAGATTTATCATCCCCGTCCCGGAATACATGGTTTTTATGCAACCGGTTCTTCCCAATCGTGACTGTCAGTTCTTTCTTGGCATCCTCCCGAACAATTTGAATTTTTACCTTTGTCTCCGGTGGCGTATCACTGACATAGCGAATGAGATCTTTTGATCTCCGTACCTTTTTCCCGTTAAAATACTGGATGACGTCATCTTCCAGAAAGCCGCCTTTTTCCGCAGGGCTTTCCCCGATAACACGCGTGACCAGAACACCATGATCCACATTCAATTCATCCTGCTCTTCCTTGCTTAAATCTTC
>CAZTZL010000033.1:0-10576 GCA_964617625.1 uncultured bacterium | reverse complement strand
AATTTATATTTTTCCACAGAATAAAAAACGCTGCACAATTGCACAGCGCTAAATTTGATCAAAAACTTTATCCCGATAAAATTCTAAATACCTGTCGAACCGAATCCTCCGGAATTTCTTTCGCTTGAATCGAGTTCGTCCACGGCCTGAAAAGATACTTTCTCCACTTTACAAATAACCAATTGAGCGATGCGGTCTCCGCGTTTGACGACAAAAGGAGTCTCTCCGAAATTGAATACAATCACACCGACCAATCCACGATAGTCCGAATCGATTGTACCCGGGGAATTTAAAAGACCGATACCGTACTTCAATGCGAGACCGCTTCTCGGCCTGACCTGGCCTTCATAACCCGGCGGTATGGAAAGCCGAATCCCCGTGGGAATCATCATCACATCCCCGGGAGAAACGGTCACGGAATTTTCCACGGCGGCAAATAAATCCATGCCGGCCGCTCCCGAAGTTTTATATTGAGGGAGTGGCAGATCCTCACATCCCGGTTCTTTTCTTATTTTAATAACCAATTCTTCCATTTTCTAATAACTTAATTTTGTCCATACGATTGATACGACTGAAAATTTTCAAACTCAAATAAAATTTCAGATTGAATCTTTACGATCCGTATCTCCCAGTTCGACCAATTCCTGGATCATATTCTTTTGTTTGTCACTGAATACTTTGGCCTTGTCATAATGGTTATTTTTCAAAGCCTCTGCAATCGAGTGATCCAATTCCCGAATCTGTTCCTGCAGCTCCTGTATTCGGGAAGAACCGAAAAGTTCCTTTTGAAGTGAAATTGGACGCATTTTCATTTCTTTCCCCTGCCTGTTTTCTTCTCTGGTTTTTCTTTTTTACTGCGGAAATCTTTTACTTTTTCCACGACTTCAGGAATCAAATCGATTACTTTTGCAATTGTGCTGTCCTCTCCCTTCATTGATATAAGCTCCACTTTCTCATCGCGGATAACAACAAACGCCAGAGGCTCAATCGAAATACCTCCACCAGTGCATTCTCCACCCTTGTCGTCCCGTTTCTGTTTTCCTCCTCCTGCCCCGAATCCAATCGATACGCGTGAAACGGGAACAAGTGTGATATTTTTAACCGTAATTGGCTTACCGATAACTGTCTCTGTCTGGGCAGCTTCCCGCAACTTTGCAAGTACCGTGTCGACCAATGCTTCAATAATCATTTGAGACTCCCCTGTTTAATTATAAAACCTTGCATTTCAAATAAATCCAGCCCGTATTTAATACTGATAATATAGTACGCCATAATAGAATGAATAAAATGCATTGCAGCTCAAGATTCAATGAATACTCTGATTTTTGTTGAGTAAAATCGGGTTTTAGATCGATGGACACCTTTTCGGAAAAAAGATACTGCAGGGATTGGACCCATCCGAATACGATTCCAGTTACTGCCGGCGTTTTGAATCCCATATTCCCTTTTAAATCCAGACTCCTGAATCGAAAACTTCGAATGGCATTACGCACAACCGGATAGAATCGGTACCGAAACCGTTTTAAAAAACATCGATAAGAGCGTCCTCTTTTAAAAGATCGTTTTTGTGGATGTCCTGTCTTTTTTTGAGTTCTGTTTTTTGAATTAATCAGTACACGTTTCGTATATATTTCCTTCCTTGCCAGTTGGATACCGAAAAAATGGACTGCGTTTTCCTTATAAAATTCAAAATTAAGAAATCGGGCCCACGGGCAAATGGACATTCTATATGATAAATGACCCGATAGATAGGATATTTGTAAATGGATTCGATAAACTCCGAGTGCAATTAACAATATGATAAAAATACATGTATATAATAAAATAGTCATAAAATATTTTTAATACTTTAGCTTGACAAACAATTGATTTTTTTGTATATTTTTCTCCGTTAATTTAACGAAAAGAAAGAGGCTTTCATGCCACAACACAAATCAAATGAGAAACGTGTTCGTCAGACAGAAAAAAGACGACAGAGAAATCTCCAGAAAAAGACGCAGATAAAAAGCGCCATTAAAAAAGTCAGAAGCGCATCGAACAAAGAAACAGCTGCCGCTGAACTGAAAAAAACCTGCATTGTACTGGATCGCATGTCCAGCAAAGGAATCATTCATAAAAACAAAGCAGCGAATGTTAAATCGAAATTGAGCAGATTTGTAAATAAACTGTCCTGATTTTTTGATTTAAAATTACATTGAAACCGAGAAGGTTCTTTTGACCCGGTAACTCCCCCTAAATCCGGTGATATGGAGCAATCTCGGTTTCTTTTTTATCCCCTCTGATAATTGGGTGCTTCTCTTGTAATAGTAACATCATGAGGATGACTCTCTTTTACACCTGCCGCTGTCACCCGGATAAATTTCGTCTTGCTTTTTAAATTTTTGATATTTTTAACGCCGCAATATCCCATTGCTGATTTTAATCCGCCAACGAGCTGGAAAACGATATCAGAAAGTTTACCTTTGTACGGCACCCTGCCCTCGATTCCTTCCGGAACATATTTCGTCGCTTCCGAACTCTCCTGAAAATACCGGTCTGCACTGCCGTCGGCCATAGCACCGAGAGAACCCATGCCACGGTAGACTTTGTAACTCCGCCCTTCTAATAGAATCATCTCTCCCGGACTTTCTTCCACACCGGCAAACAGCGAACCAAGCATCACCGAATCGGCGCCTGCAGCAATGGCCTTGGCAATGTCTCCTGAATACCGAACTCCACCGTCCGAGATCAAGGGCACTTTCTCTTTTTGGCAAGCTTTGAGACAATTTGAAATCGCAGTAACCTGGGGCACGCCCACTCCCGCGATCACCCTCGTGGTGCAAATGGATCCGGGGCCGATGCCGACTTTGACTGCATCCACACCCGCATCGATTAACGCCTGAGCGCCATCGGCTGTAGCCACATTGCCTCCGATAATTTCGGCTTCTGGAAAACAATTTCGAATCTCGCGAATCACCTCAAGCACGCGGGTAGAATGACCGTGCGACGTATCGACACAGAGAACATCCACTTCTGCATTCATGAGAAGTTCAACCCGTTTCATGGTGTCCTGGGCTACGCCGATCGCAGCGCCCGCCATGAGCCGGCCTTTCAGGTCTTTCGTCGCCGCGGGAAAGGCTTTTCGTTTCTGAATATCTTTTACCGTAATCAGGCCTTTAAGATTGCCCTGCTTATCTATGATTGGCAGCTTTTCGATTTTATATTTTTGGAGGATTTTTTCCGCTTCGGAAAATTTTGTTCCAACCGGCGCTGTGATCAGTCTCTCTTTTGTCATCACATCGCTGATTTTTTGTTCGAGATCGGTCTCAAAACGCAGGTCCCGGTTGGTTAAAATACCGACCAGTTTCTCGCCTTCGACGATGGGGATTCCTGAGATATGATATTGATGCATCAATTTCAAAGCATCGCGAAGTTTTTTATCCGGCGTCAGGGAAACCGGATTTGAAATCATTCCGCTTTCGGAACGTTTCACAAGATCCACTTGAGCAGCCTGTTTCGCAGGAGGAAGATTTTTATGAATAATTCCTATGCCGCCTTCCCGGGCAATAGCCACAGCGAGTGTGGATTCGGTTACCGTATCCATGGCGGCCGAAACAACGGGGATGTTAATCGAAATATGCCGCGTTAACTGCGTCCGCACGTCGGTATCCCGTGGAAGAACATCCGAACGGGCAGGAACAAGCAAAATATCGTCGAACGTTAAACCTTCCATGATAATTTTATCAGTCATATCGATTCCCCTGTCAATAAAATAAGTAGCTAAGATGAATAATAAAAAATTATAGTCAAATAATCAACAGCTTTCCTTAAATTTCGGCGATTCTTTTTATGGTCGACTCGGCAATTGGGTCATACGTTATATCCGCATCAGAACCATACCCGAAGCGGGCGGAACAGACGCGTTCTCCGATATCTGTTCAATGATTTCTGTTCCTGCCGTATTTTGATTGACAAGAACACCCCACTTTCCCTGCGGCAAAACAAATTCCGCTTCTTCTTCGGGATCACTGTTCAGTAATACCAGAATCGGGTGATTGTTTTTTGACTCCTGCAAATCAATAAGAAAACCGAAAGCGGATTCCGGACCTGATTCAAGAAAGTGGATATCCTTTCTTTTGGCATGCCTGAATTCAGGATGTACTTTTCTGAGTGCAATCAATCCGCGATAATAATCCACAAGTGTGCTGTTCAGGTCTTTATGGGCATAATCGATCCAGTTGGTCTCGTCATCTTTGTTATAACTGTTGCAGTCGATTTTACCAGCAGGTGCGTCCGGTATGGCGGATTTTGCAACTACCTTGCTGCGTGCAAATTCCTGCCCTTCGTGGATCATGGCCGCTCCCTGGCTGGTCAACAGAATCAGCGCTGCCAGTTGATTAATCCGCAGCTGTTTCTCTGTTAACCGGACATGCTTCTCTGGATTTTTGATAACACTTTGTTCGGAAACATCGTTCAGTGTAAAACGAATGAAATCTCCGAGTGTACAGTTATCGTGGCATTCCAGATAATTCATCGAATGATCGGATTTCATAAAAGGCCCGGCTTGCTCGACAAGTGTGCCCACAATTACCTTCCGAACAAATTCAAAAAAATCTTTGTTTTTATTCTTGCCAAAAATAAATCCTGGACTATGCTTTGGATGTTCTCCCTTGATTCCGTTCCTGAACCAGTCGTTCCAGGCAGCCCAGCCTTTTGTCGAAAAAAAGTGAGGATCGTATTTTTCGCCGCCCCACGGTTCGGCAATGAAAATCACATCGGGATTGATCCATCGTGCCGTCTTCGTGATGCCGTCAATGGTTTTCTCATCGATCATCGTTGCCAGGTCAAAACGGAATCCGTCAATGTGATACTCCTCCATCCAGGTTTGAATGCTGTCGATAATCAATCTTCTTGCCATGGGGCGCTCTGTCCGGAGATCATTGCCGCAATAACTCAGTGATTGGAATGTCTGGTCGTCTTTCAAATAGAAATAGTATTTCTTGTCGATATATTTCAGCGGATTAAGATCATAATGCGAAACATGATTATAAACCACATCCATGATCACCGCGATGCCGGCTTTATGAAATGCCTTGACCATTTCTTTGAATTCGAAAACAGCCCGTCCGTCACTTCCGTTGTATTTCCCCTTTTCAATCGTGTTTCCGGTGGCGTAGTAGGATTCGGGCGCGAAAAAATACGAGGTCATATATCCCCAGTGGTTTCTTTCATAACAATTCCATGTATTGAAAACCGGCAATTTGGGATTTTTATAGTCGATTTCAAAATTGGCAAACTCCTGAACGGGAAGCAGTTCCACTGCGTTCACACCGAGAGAACGGATATAATCCAGACCGCCTTTTTTTTGCTTCTGGACCAATCCGGAATACGTCCCCCGATTTTCCGGATCTACACCTGAACTTGAATGTGCCGTCATATCGCGGACATGCATTTCGTAAATAATGAGATCCTTTAAATTCGGACAGATCCATGTATCCCCTTCCCAGTCAAATTCGGAGGCATCCAGTACCAAACTCTTCGAGGGATGAAGATAGTGATTTTTGGATACCACCGCTTTTGAATAGGGATCTGCGACGACAATGGAGGGATCGAACATTTCCGTCTCATGTTCCGGGCCGGAAATCCGATATCCGTAATAACGGCCCGGAAGTTTGCCGGGAATGGATATTTCCCATACACCGTCCTCATCCCGTACCATTTGAATCGGCTCTCCTTCTTCTTCATCGAACGTTTGGAAAAGAATCAGCTTAACTTCCGAAGCTCTCGGAGCAAACAATCGGAACACGGTCTGACCAGATTCAGTCAGACAGCCGAGAGGCTTGTCGGAATAATACATGTCCAAAACCAGATCCGGCTGTAGAACCATTTCCTGAAATCCATCAATCCGGATGAGATACGTTTTTGTGAGATCAAATTTTGAAGTTTTCAACCGACAGCTATTTCCACTGCAAACAGCCTGGCGAACTTGACTCCCGTTGTTAATGTGCACATCCTCAATATTTATTTGTTGAATCGGTTGATCGAAACAAATCTCAACTTCCGATTCTTTTTGTATTTTAGCAGATAGAATTCGAGTCATTCCTGAGCAACTCCTATTCATTTATTGCCGGCCAGAAATCGGACTATTGATGCAGGCGGACAATGGCGTATCCGACAATTGATCCAGCCAATGCGCCGGCAAGCACATCCGTTGGAAAATGGTTGCCCGAGGTAATCCTGAAAATACCTGTAACAACGGCCGTACTCAATCCGCCGATCCACATCGGAGCAACCCAATGGGAATTTCTGTTGCCTTCCTGAAACATAAGCGCCGTCAGAACGGCCCCGTTAAAAGCCATTGAAGTATGTCCCGAAAAAAAGGAACGTCCCGCGTCTTTATTCATCAATAAATTTGCATTTTGATAAACATACGGTCGTGGTCGCCGGACAACGCCTTTTACCAGGCACGTCATGCCTGTCGTTATCAAATAAGACTCAATTGTCATGAGTGCCTGTATTTTAAATTGCCGATCATTTTTTACGGAAGAAATGGATACCAGAGGCAGAAGTGAGCAGACTCCCAATGTAAAATCACTGATCACAGCTGTCTTTTTATTGTGGCATCGGATTGCAAAACGATCAAAGGGCAATAACTTTTTTTGATCAATTTGATTGGGGTTGGGAGGAACGACATGATGATAAACATAACTTCCGACTCCAAACAGAACGACTCCGCTGCCCAGAACTGTCCATTCCTTTTCCGACGTCAGGGAAAACGGCACGTCATTGCCAGCCGCTCCTCTGCCGAAAAAGGAAAAGAACAGAATGAATAAAATGACGTTTCGGACAGCAAATTGCTGACGTTTAAATCGGATAAGGCAGGATTTGCAGTTAAAAAATTTTATCATAAAAACTCATTTTTTTTGAAACCAAAAACAAACTAGTGAAGTAGAATAATATGAAACAGAAGGAGTTGATCAATGTCAGATTTATTAACTTTTCTATTCATTTTTGGAATGGTTCTCATCGGACTGAAACTGCTGGGTCTCATATTCAAAACTGGAATTTTTCTAATAAGTCTGCCATTGATGATTGTTCTCGCCGTTGTTCTGAGTGTACTGATTATAGCGATTCTTCCTCTAATGGTTGTGGGCAGCATTTTTGGATTGTTACTGGCCCCGCTCGGCATTCTGGCTCCGCTTCTTCCTTTTATATTGATTGGATTGGGTATTTACATGTTAGCAAAATAGATTTATCATAACTCTCTCTCTCCCTCCCATAGACAGGCCTTTTGGAATTCATCCCATTTGGCCTGTCTTCTTCTTTTTAATGGGAAATACCTTTCTTCATTCTAACTAAACTTTGTGATATTTATGAACCATTTTCATCCTGAGTTCTTCGATTCCTCGGGACAAACTCTGTCGGAGAATACATCCTCACTTATCTGATTCAATAAATTTACCAAAGTTTAAATCCTAATTTCCCATGGCATCGAGCAGATCTTCCAACAGCCGTTGGTGGCCGATAGGCACGATACCCACTTCACCGCAGACAATCCCTGCGGCATGATTCGCGATCGTTGCGGCTTCTTCTAAACTTGCTCCGGCAATCATCGATACGGCCATTGTGGCAATAACCGTATCCCCGGCACCGGATACATCGTGCACCTTGACCGCCCGTGTCTGCACCTTCATGTTCAACTTTCCAGGCTGAAACAGCATCATCCCTTCCTCACCAAGCGTGATCAGCACGGCTTTGCATTGAAGCTGGTTCATGATCTTTTCCCCCGCCCGGATGATATCCTCATCGGAATCAAGCTGCATCCGCAGATTATCACTCACTTCTTTGCGGTTGGGCTTAAACAACGTCACTTCCCTGTAATCGAAAAAATGATCCCGTTTTGGATCGACAAAAACCATCTTGTGATATTTTCGAGCCAGTTTGATTATTTCCTGGATTAGCCGTGACGATAAAACACCTTTGTTGTAATCTTCAAGAATGATCCCGCCAAAATCATTTAGGTGTATTTGAATGAATTCAAGTATCTTGTTTTGTACATGTTTTGACAGCCCGCTGCGGATTTCCCTGTCCGTCCTGACCACATGCTGACTGTGAGCAATGATTCTGGTCTTTAGAGTCGTCGGACGGTCTTTATCAATAAATAGTCCATCATTCATCAACCCATTTTTTTCAAAAAGATCCTTCAATACTTTCCCGTATTGATCCTCCCCGATCACACCGATAGGAATCACTTCCGCTCCCAGCGTCTGTACATTATAGCACACATTGGCCGCACCGCCAAATCGAAACGATTCGGATTGAATATCGACAACCGGAACGGGCGCTTCGGGAGAAATTCTCGACATGCTGCCCCATAGGTACTGGTCCAGCATCAGGTCGCCGACGACAACGATTTTTTGCTTCCCGAAACAACGAAACAGTTCGTTTAGACGCTTTTTAGTAAAGGTAATCATGTCATTCCTTTCTCTTTTCAGGCGCTCCCAATTTTTGCATCAGGTGAGAAGAATGTTTTTCGATTTCCAATATCAGGTCCTCGACCCGATGATTAAAATAGTTATAGGCCACCAGAGCAGGGATGGCAATGGACAATCCAAAAACGGTGGTAATCAATGCCTCCGAAATACCTCCGGAAAGCGACTGGGTCTGTCCCAGCCCCTGTACCGAAATCACCTGAAATACTTTAATCATGCCCAGAACCGTTCCCAACAGCCCCATCAGAGGCGCAATCCCCGCAACGGTTTCGAGGATGACAAGTCCACGTTCAAGTGTCCTTGATTCCTGCCGCCCCTGATCGATGATGATTTCTTTGATTTCCTCACGCGGCTTTTTAAAATTTTCCAGGCCGGTCCGGATGATATTGATAAACGGGCCCTCGCGGTTTCCCAGTTGATCCAGCATCTTCTGAACATCTTCTGTTTTATTGATATTTTTAATCATCCAGATGATTTCCGGTTTGATAATCCTGGACCGTCGCAGAAACAGCGCACGCTCGATAAAAACAGCCAGACCGACAATCGATGTCAGTAACAATGGGATCATCATGATCCCGCCCCGTGTCATCATCTCCAAAATAGCAGTCATAACAGCTCCGTTCAAGAAGATTCATTTACAATATAATGAAATTTGGCAGTGACTTCCAAAAATTCCCGCGGAAAATCATCCGGTAAGGGCCAAAAAGGCGCGGATAATTCGACAGCCTTTTTACTGGTTTCAATCAATGCCTGACTTCCTTCCGATCCCAGTATTTCAGTACTGATCATTTTCCCGTCCCTCGAAATTCGGAATCGGACAATATTGCTGCCCCCCAATCCCAAATATGTAAATGCCGGTGGAGGATAAATATTCCGTTCGATCCGTTTCTTCAACTCAATCAGATAGGGCGCAAATTCCCAATCATACGTATTGAAACTAATGCCTCCGCTGTTGTCGGCACTGGAGACGGTCTGTCGATAAGCCAGCGCGTTGGAACCAGCATTTTTCGTTCCGGTTCTTCCCAAAAGCTGATCCCGGTTGAATGCCGGTTTGGATTGGATGCTCCGATCCGAAACAACCGGTTGTTCCGCTCGCTCGGCCATGCTTTGTTCAGAAGGTGCCTGGCTCTGTTGATTCGACGGATTATCCGCTTCGCTGGATTGAACCGTTATATTCTTGACCGGTGAGGCTCCGCCTGAATAGGGCAGTTGCGTATTCTGCATTTTACGATCCTCCTGATCTTTCGCAACTGCATTTCGGTCCGAATACAAATCAGCCTCCTCGGGACGGTCCCGCATCGGCTCCGAATTCGGATTCTCCACAATTTCAAAGGCAATCTGTTTTTCTTCGCTGGAGCCGGTAATCGGAAACAGGCGGATTTGGCCCCACTTTCCGTACAGCAACAGAAAGAGCAGATGTAAAAGCAATGAAATCCCCAGCGCCCATGTCAGCCGGTGGGATTTGATGAAATCGATTCCTGCAACCAATTCAGATAATCCTTCGATCCGTCCGCGATAGGCAGGACGATGATTTCGGGCACATCATAACTGTGCTTTTCTTTAACAACATCAATAATTTCTTTGGTTTTTTCCCGAGTGCTTTTTACGATGATTAAAATCTCTTCTTCCTGGCAGAATTTCCCGTCCCAGATGAACAGGGATTGAATCCCGGGGACAATATTGGCGCAGGCTGCCAGTCCCTTTTCAACGAGACATCTGCCGATCGATTTTGCTTCCCCCTGGGTCGGTGCCGTGATTAGAATGACGACCGGTTGTTTTTTCATAAGATCACGGCCTTTTCCGCCTGTCCGGAAACCGAAAACCATTCCCCTCCCAAATGATGCAGTTCGCCTGCTTTTGTCAGATCCCATGTTTCATTGAACAATCCTTCCTCGACACAGGCCCGCACGACGCGGCCGATAAAAAAGGTATGATCTCCGGCATCCACAGCCTGATCGACCCGGCATTCGAGATGGCCGATACATTCCTCGATCAGCGGCGGAACGACCTGTTGAGCCGGGATTGGCGTCAGACCGGTCCGCGCGAATTTATCTTCGTCTCTTCCGGAAATTCTGCCAACTGTATAAACATGACGGATCAGATCC